>NZ_JBSFER010000005.1:14060-267290 GCF_053594535.1 Streptomyces sp. NPDC001889 | reverse complement strand
GGGCGGAGGTCGACCCGGCGGACTTCGAGCATGTGGCGCGGTGGGACCGGGAGCGGTTCCGGCGGCGCCCCGCGCCGCCGGAACTCCTCAGAACCCGAAATTGATCACATTGAAGAGCAGCATGCAGCCGACCGTCACCCGGAAGGCCACCACACCCCGGCTCCGTGCCAGCAGCGCGTGGCTGTTCTGGAGGAACGAGCCGTACTGGCCGAGCCGGACCGCGATCAGCGGCAGCATCGCCACCACGAACCACCAGGTGATCCACCCCGCCGCCGCGGGCACCACGATCACCCCCAGGTTCAGTGTCGTCAGCACCCCCAGGAAGACCTTGTTGCCCCGCTCGGAGGTCAGCACCGCGACGGTGCGCCGGCCCACGGCCGCGTCGCCGCTGACGTCCTTGGTGTTCGAGTACCCCGCGATCAGCAGCTGACCGAAGCCGAAGAGCAGCGCCTCCACCAGGATCAGCGCCGGCAGCTCGCCGACCGTGATGCCGTACGGCGCGAGCACGAAGGCCGAGGCGGAGAAGAGCAGCAGCACCTCCCCGAGGCCGATGTAGCTGAGCTTCAGCCCCCAGGAGTACTGCACGCTGAAGACCAGCAGCAGCCCGGCCACGATCAGCGCCCACAGCGGGGTGTGGGCCGCCTGGAGGGTGGCTATGGCCCACCACACCGCGCCCCACGCCAGCGCCGCGTACCCGAAGCGCTGGGCCTGCTCCACGGTCAGATCACCGGTGAGCAGCGGCTTGCGCTTCAGGGGCCGCAGTTCGGTGTTGCCGTCCTCCAGATAGTTGGCGGTGTCGCTGCCGTCCTTCACCCCGGTCACGTCGTCCAGGGTCATCACCGCGGACAGCACACCGACCTTGCCCAGCGCGAAGAGCAGTATGGTCACGAGAACCGCGCCGTCGAACCGGTCCGCCGGCTCCATTCCCGTCCACACGATGACCAGCGCGAGGAAGAAGTCGAGCACGAACTGGAACTTCACCAGCCGCGCGTAGACCCCGAACCTGCGCAGAACGCCGCCGGAACTCGGCGACACCTCAGTGCTCGCTGCCATGCATCGTCCTCACAATCGAAAGCGGTCGCGCCCAACCGGGGTTCCGGGGCGCATCACAGTGGCGCCGCCAGGGTGGTGAAGCAGGCGAGCAGGGAGCGCGCCTGCACATTGACGTCATGTCCGCGCCGGACCAGCGAGGTGAGCTGGCCGGGGGTCACCCAGCGGTAGCCGGGCGGCGGCACGGCCGGGGCCTGCTCCTCGTCGGCCTCCACGATCAGATACCGGCTCTCGGCGTGGTGGAAGCGGCCGCCCTCCTCGGAGTGCACCGCCTCGTACCGCACTCGCCGGGGGTCGGCGCCGAGCACCAGATCCAGGAAGGGCGGCCGGTCCGCCGGATCGAGATGGGCGTAGTTGCCCGGGGTGTACTGCACGGTCGGCGCCAGCTCCACGGTGTCCAGGAACCCGGCCTCCACCCGCGCGTGCGCCAGCACATGCGGTACGCCGCCGAAGCGCCGGGCGACGAACGCGGTGACGCCCGTCCCCACCGGCTGGAACAGCGGCTGCGTCCAGCTGGTCACCTCGCGGTTCTCCGCCTGCACGGAGACCGCCATGACCCGGAAGTACCGCTCGGGCTGATGGTCCACGGACCACTCGCCGCGCGCCCAGTCCTTCACCTCGGCCAGCGGAATCCGCCGCACCCGCACCTCGTGCCGGGAGCGCTCCGCGGTGATCCAGGAGAGCAGCTCGGTGTCCGAGTGCAGCGCGCCCGCCTCGGCGCGGGCGGTGGGCGCGCAGGCCAGCACGGTCCGCGCGTCCATGTTGACCACATTGTCCCGGCGGAGCAGCTCGCCGATCTGCCCGAGTGTGAGCCAGCAGAAGTCCTCGTCCAGCGGTACGTCCTCGTCCGTCTCGACGAGCATGTTCCGGTTGGCCTTGCGGTAGAACCAGGCGCCGTGCTCGGACTGGAGGACATCGGCGAGCACCCGGCGGCCGGCTCCCGGGCGGACGAAGTACTCCAGATACTTCACGTCCGCGCCCCGGTGGACCTTGGTGTAGTTGCTCCGGGTGGCCTGCACGGTGGGGGAGAGCTGGAGCAGATTGGGGTTGCCCGGCTCCATCTTGGCCTGCATCAGAAAGTGCAGGACCCCGTCGAACTCCTTGGCCAGGATGCCGAGGATGCCGACCTCGGGCTGGTTGATGATGGGCTGCCGCCACTCGCGGAACGGGCCCTCGTCCCGGGTGATGTGCAGGCCCTCGACGGTGAAGAACCGGCCGCTGCGGTGCACCAGGTTCCCCGTCGTCCGCTCGAACGACCAGCCGTCGAGGTCGGCGAAGGCGATGGGCTCGACCCGGAAGTGGTGGGCGCGGGCCCGCCCGGCGAGCCAGCCGGCGAACTCCCCGGTGGCCGGGCCCCGTCCGTGCGCGGTCCGCGCGGAGAGCGCCAGCCGGCCCGGGAGCCCCGCGTCCTCCCTGCGGTGCAGCGCGGCGGCGGTGTCGGGGGTCTCCCACACCCCGGGTGCGGCGGTCACCGTCCACTCCCCTCAAGTACGGGGGCGGGGGCGCCGCCGCCCTCGGCGGCCCGCTTGACCGCCTTCCACCAGTCCGGGTGGGACCGGTACCACTCCACGGTCTCCCGCAGCCCCCGCTCGAACGCGATCCGCGGCTCGAAGCCGACCTCGGCGCGGAGCTTGCCGCCGTCCAGCGAGTAGCGGTCGTCGTGCCCCGGACGGTCGGCCACCAGCCGGATCGCCGACTCGTCCGCGCCGCAGAGCGCGAGCAGCCGGTGCGCGATGGCGGTGTTGGGCTGCTCCTCGCCGCCGCCGACGTTGTAGATCTCGCCCGCCCGGCCCCGGGTGAGGATCAACTGCACCGCCCGGCAGTGGTCGTCGACATGTATCCACTCGCGGATGTTGTGGCCGTCGCCGTAGAGCGGGACCTGCCGGCCCTCCAGCAGATTGGTGATGAAGAGCGGAATGAGCTTCTCGGTGTGCTGGTGGGGGCCGTAGTTGTTGGAGCAGCGGCTGATCGACACATCGAGCCCGTGAGTGCGCCAGTAGGAGCGGGCCACCAGATCCGATCCCGCCTTCGACGCCGCATAGGGGGAATTCGGGGCGAGCGGCCAGTCCTCGGTCCAGGAGCCGGTGTCGATCGACCCGTACACCTCGTCCGTCGAGACATGGACGACCCGGGCGACCTTTGCGCGGACCGCCGCGTCGAGCAGCACCTCGGTGCCCATGACATTGGTACGGAAGAACTCGCGGGCCGCGTCGATGGAGCGGTCGACATGCGACTCGGCCGCGAAATTCACCAGGGCGTCGTGGCCGGGCATGAGCTGCCGTACCAGATCGGTGTCGCATATATCGCCGTGGACGAATTCCAGGCCGGGGGCCAGTGCCGGGAGATTGTCCCGGTTACCCGAATAGGTCAGCTTGTCGAGCACGGTCACCCGGACGTTCTCCATGCCCGGATAGCCGCCGCTGAGCAGGGTGCGTACATAGTGCGAGCCGATGAAACCGGCGCCGCCGGTCACCAGAATCCTCATTGTGCGACCTCCACCTCGGAGTCGTCACCGACGATCAGCCGGTGGTGCGCGGCGGCGCGGACCGACGCCGACCGCCCGATCAGCGAACCGCTCAGCCCGCGCAGGCCCGAGACGCTCGACCCGTCCTGCACGATCGAGTCGTCGATACCGGTGTCCCGCAGCACACAGCCGGGTCCGACGGAGGTGTAGCGGCCGATGTCGCTGTCCTCCACCAGCGCGCCCGCGCCGATGACCGCGGGGCCCTCGATCCGCGAGCGCACCACCCGGGCGCCGGCCGCGACGACGACGGCGCCGGTGATCTCGCTGGCCGCGTCGATCTGGCCGGCCAGCGCCGGGCGCAGGGTGTCGAGCAGCCGCCGGTTGCACTCCAGGACCGCCGCCACATGCCCGGTGTCCTGCCAGTACCCCGCGTACTCCGCGGCCCGGACCGTGCGGCCGTGGGTGACCAGCCACTGGATGGCATCGGTGATCTCCAGCTCACCGCGCGCGCTCGGCCCGATCGCGGCGGCGGCCTCGTGGATCGCCGGGGTGAAGAAGTAGAGCCCGATCAGGGCGAGATCGCTGCGCGGCTCGGCCGGCTTCTCGACGAGCGCCCGGACGATCCCGTCGCCGTCGACCTCCGCGACCCCGAAGGCGCTGGGGTCGGGGACCTTCTGCACCACGATCTGCGCGTCCGGGCGGAGGGTGTGGAAGGCCTCGGCGACGGCGGAGATCCCGTCGGGGAGCACATTGTCCCCGAGGTACATCAGAAAGTCGTCGTCCCCGAGGAATTCGCGGGCGATCAGCACACAGTGCGCGAGCCCGCGCGGCTCGTCCTGCTGAATATAGGTGATACGGGCGCCGAACCGGGACCCGTCGCCGATGGCCTCGCTGATGGCGGGGGCCTGGTCGCCGACGATGATGCCGATATCGGTGATGCCCGCGTCGAGGATATTGTCGAGGACATGTTCCAGAACCGCCTTGCCGGCGACCGGAATGAGCTGCTTGGGCGTGGAGTAGGTAAAGGGCCGGAGCCGGGTTCCAAGTCCACCGGACAACACTAGAGCCTTCACTGGACCCTTCCAAAGTGAATTCTTTAGCCGGTCACAGGTCTGGGATGCTCGACCCGACGGGAAAGGGGGTGCCGTGAGATTCGGCTATTTCAGGGTGACAGTGAGCAATGTAGCGGAGGGGTGGGAGGGGGTTGGGTGGCCGCTTCCGGAGTCTGTCAGGTCAAAGCCAACCTGACAGACTCTGCCGTCGGCGCCCACGAATAGCCCCCAATTCCCCCGGCGCCCCACTCCGCGCGGGAGGCCACCCCTCTGCCCCCCGCGTCCCGGGCCCGCGGGATGCGGGGTCTTGTGGCGCGGGGTCCGTCCTCAATCGCCGGACGGGCTGGGTTTGCTCGGGGCCCTGTGGTGCGGGGTTTGTCCTCGAACTCCCCGGAGCTGCCTCTGGGAGGTGCCCCCGGACGGGCCGGGTTGCCCCTCCGGCGTTCCGAGGAGCACCCATGTCAGCCCTTCCGGGCGGGCCGAGGCACGACATCCAGCCTCGCCGGCGTCTGAGGGGCGCTCATGTCAGCCCCCTCCGGAGTGCGAGCCGCACCCACTCAGCCCCGCCGGTGATTGAGCCGCACCCACTCAGCCCCGCCGGTGATTGAGCCGCACCACCTCAGCCCCTCCGGCGTTTGGGCAGCACCTCTCAGCCCCTCCGGCGTTTGAGGAGCGGGGGTTCGGGGGTTGGCCCCCGACCGTGGCCCGCAGGGTGCGGGCTCCCTGTGGCGCGGGGTCCGTCCTCAATCGCCGGACGGGCTTGGGTCGCTCGGGCTCCCTGTGGCGCGGGGTCCGTTCTCAATCGCCCGACGGGCTTGGTTTGCTCGGGTTGCCTGTGGCGCGGGGTCCGTCCTCAATCGCCGGACGGGCTTGGTTTGCTCGGGCTCCCTGTGGCGCGGGGTCCGTTCTCAATCGCCGGACGGGCTTGGGTCGCTCGGGTTGCCTGGGGCGGGCGTTCTCAAGGGCGGGGAGGAGAAGGGTCAGAGGGAAGGGTGGGGGAGGGCGGTCGCCGGGGTGAGGGTCGTGCCCAGGGCGAACTCCGCCTCGTACCGGGGCGACCCCAGCACCCCCCTCACCCGCGCCGCAATCCGCACCACATCCCCCTGCTCCCCCCGCGGCAGCGGCACCCCCACCGACGCCCGCGCCCCCGCCGCCGCCCCCAGCAGCCGCGCCGCGTGATCGGCGTGCCCCGCCAGGGACTGCGCCCCGGCCAGCCCCTCCAGCGCCAGTGCCACCGCCCTCGGATCACCCCCGGTCCTCGCGGTCGCCATCCCGTCCAGCTGAAGCTCCAGCGCCCTGTCCACATCCCCCCGCGCCTCGGCGACGAACCCCAGCTCCGCGAGGATCAGCGGCGGCGCCTCCGGCTCGTACCCCATCCGCCGGTGCAGAGCCAGCACATTCGCCATGTGCGTCTCGGCCACTTCGAGCCGGCCCTCGCGCCGGGCCCCCATCCCGAGCCCGATCTCGGCGAACTGCTCCCCGAAGGTGTCGGACTGCTCGATGGCGAGCCGCCGCGCCCGCTCGTGGTACTCCCGGGCCTGCGGCAGATCCCCGGTCAGCAGGGCGATCCGCCCGAGCCCCGCGAGCTGGAAGGTCACCTCGGGCCAGAGCGACAGCTCCTCCGCCGTCCGCAGCCCGTCCCGCAGCAGCCGCCCGGCGCGCGGATAGTCGCCGACCACCTCGGCCAGCGTCTGGAGCGGCACCATCGCCTGCAACTGCCCCCACTGGTCGCCCAGTTCCCGGAACAGCTCCAGACTCTGCTCGCCGTGCCGGCGCAGCCCGCTGAAGTCACCCCGCAGCTTCGCCTGGAACGCCTGGCTGGCCAGCGCCGCCGCCGTCCCCCAGGGGTCACCGAGCGAGCGGAAGGCGCCCAGCGCCCGCGCCACCAGCTCCTCGCTCGGCGTCAGATCGCCGATCCCGTACAGATTCGAGCCGAGGAACCACTGCGCCCGCGCCTGCCCGCCCGGGTCGTTCACCTCCTCGTACGGCAGCAGCGCCGCCCGGTACTCCGCCAGCGGGTCCGCGCTCCCGCCGAGCGCGAGGCGCACCCCGCCCAGCCAGGCCGTCGCCGTGGCGACCCGGGCGGCGTGCGCCACCGGGTCCACCTGGTCCGCCGGGTCCGGAGCGGGCACCGCGAGGGCCTGGGCCAGTGAGCGCTCGGCCTCGCCGCCGCGCCCGCGCAGATGCCAGTACCAGCTCAGCGCGTTCACCAGCCGCAGCGCCCGCTCCGCGTCCCCCGTCTGCACGGCGCTCTCCAGCGCGGTGCGCAGATTCGCGTTCTCGGCGTCCAGCCGCCGCAGCCACTGCCGCTGGCCGTGCCCGCGCAGATGCGGCTCGGCCCGCTCGGCGAGCCCGGTGTAGTACTCCCGGTGGAGCCGCTGGAGCCCGGTCAGCTCACCCCTCTCCCGGAGGTGTTCGACGCAGTACGCGGTGACCGACTCCAGCAGCCGGTACCGCGGCCCGTCGGCGGTGTCGGTCACCACCACGAGCGACCCCTCCACCAGCCGGGCCAGCAGATCGAGGACCTCCACCCGGTCCACGCCCCCGGCGGGGCAGACCTCCTCGGCGGCGGCGAGGGTGCAGCCGTCGGCGTGCACCGCGAGACGGCGCAGCACCGTGCGCTCCTGCTCCCCGAGCAGCTCCCAGCTCCAGTCGATGACCGCCCGCAGGGTCCGCTGGCGCGCCGGGGCGCCGCGCACCCCGGAGGCCAGCAGATGGAAGCGGTCGTCCAGCCGCGCCGCCAGCTCCGCCACCCCCAGCACCCGCACCCGCGTCGCGGCCATCTCCACCGCGAGCGGAATCCCGTCGAGCCGCCGGCAGATCGCCGCGACAGCCTCGGTGTTGGTGTCGTCGAGCACGAAGCGGGGGGCGGCGGCCTGCGCGCGGGCGGCGAAGAGCCGGAGCGCGCCCGCCTCGTCCAGCGGCGGCACCTCCCGCAGCCGCTCCCCGGTCACCCCCAGCGGAATCTGGCTGGTCGCCAGCACCCGCAGCCGGGGCGCCGACTTGAGCAGCTGCTCCACGAGCTGCGCGACCGCGTCCACCACGTGCTCGCAGTTGTCGAGCACCAGCAGCGCCGGCTCCTCGCCCAGCGCCTGCACCACCCGGTCGGTCAGGGTGAGCGGACCGCCGTCGGCGCCGGACGGCGGCGGGGAGATGTCGTCCCGCACCCCGAGGAGCGCGGCCACCAGCTCCCGCACCTCCGTGTCCCGCAGACCGCTCGACGGGTCGAGCGCGGCGAGTTCGGCCAGCCGGACCCCGCCGGGGAAGGCCGGGGCGGCCCGGGAGGCGACCGCCAGCGCCAGCTGGGTCTTGCCGACCCCGCCGGGGCCGGTGAGCGTCACCAGCCGGTGGGCGGTGAGCGCCGAGCGCAGCTCGTCGACCGCCCGGTCCCGGCCGATCAGCTCGGTGAGCGCGCTCGGTACGTTCGACGGCGGCCGGGCCGCGGTGGTCGACGGCGACGGCACGGCGGTCAGCGCCGGGTCCTGGGTGAGGATCGCCCGGTGCAGCGCGGCCAGTTCGGGGCTCGGGTCCAGGCCGAGCTGGTCGGCGAGCCGCTCCCGCAGCTCGGCGTAGCTGCTCAGCGCCGCGCTCTGGCGGCCCGCCAGATACAGCGCCCGCACATGGGCGGTGCGCAGCCGCTCCCGCAGCGGGTGCAGATCCACCAGATCGCCCAGCTCGTCCGCGACCAGGGCGTGTTCACCCAGCTCCAGCCGGGCCTCGGCCTGCTCCTCCAGCGCGGTGAGCCGCTGCTCCTCCAGCCGCGCGGTGGCGGTACGGGTGAACTCCTCGTCCGCGAAGTCGGTGTAGGCGGGCCCCCGCCACACCGCGAGCGCGTCGGCGAGCAGCGCCGCCCGCTGCCGCGGGTCGCCGGTGGCCCGGGCACGGGCCGTCAGATCCTGGAAGCGGTCGGCGTCCACGGCGTCGGAGCCGGCCCGCAGTTCATAGCCGGGGGAGCCGAGGGAGACCGAGACCACCAGGTCCCGGCCGCCGGGTTCGGCGTCCTCCAGGGCGCGGCGCAGCTGCCAGACCTTGTTCTGGAGCACCCCCGCCGGGTTGCCCGGGAGTTTGGTGCCCCAGAGGTCGTCGATGAGCCGGTCGGCGGAGACCGGGTGTCCCCGGTCCACCAGAAGACGGGCGAGCAGGGCGCGGACCTTGAGCTCCGGCACCCGGACCGGCCGTCCGTCCGACGTCCACACACCCAACGGACCGAGCACCCCGAAACGCATGTGATCACGCTAACCCACCGTGGGGGTGCGGCGACAGGATCGATACCGGACCGGGACCGGGCGCCCGCGGGCCACGGGGGCGGCCCGCTCCCCGGGCGGCCGGGCCGGGAGCGGACGGACCCCTGCCGGACCCCTCCCGGAGCGCTCCGGGAGCGACCGAGAGCGGACCGAGAGGGAGCCGGGAGCGCGCCGGCGCACCGTGGGAGTCCGCAGTAGCCCGAGAGAGCGAGGGGAATCGAGATGTCCGAACGCAGTCTGCGCGTTGCTGTCATCATCGGCAGCATCCGGACCGGCCGTTTCGGCCCCACACCGGCGCAGTGGATCGCCGCCGAGGCGGCCAAGCGCGAGGACCTGGAGGTCGATGTGATCGACCTCGCCAAGGTGTGGCTCCCCGATGTCCTCCCGGAGAGCGACAGCGTGCCCGCCCCCCAGGCCGTTCAGGATCTGGCTCCGTGGCTGGCCAGGTCCGACGCCTTCGTGATGGTCACGCCCGAGTACAACCACAGCTTCCCGGCCTCCCTCAAGAACCTCATCGACTGGTACATCGACGAGTGGAAGGCGAAGCCGGTCGCCTTCGTCAGCTACGGCGGGATAGCCGGCGGGCTGCGCTCGGTGGCCCATCTGCGGGAAGTGCTCCCCGGAATGCACGCCGTCACCGTCCGTGACTCGGTCGCGTTCCCCAACTACTGGGAGCTCTTCGACGACGAGGGCCAGCCCAAGGACCCCGAGGGCTGCTCCGCTGCGGCCAAGGCGATGCTCGACCAGCTCGCCTGGTGGGGTCACATCCTGCGGGACGCCCGCAAGCAGCGCCCGTACCCCGGCTGATCCCCGCCGCTCCCGGCAGCTCCCGCCCCGCGCCCGCGCACCGGAGCCCCCGCTCCGCCGCCGCCCAACGCCGCCCGGCCCCCGAAGCCTCCCCGCGCCCGCTGATCCACGGAAGGAACATCCATGTCAACGACCGTCCCCAAGGGCGCGCCGCCCAAGGCCACGGCCCGGGAATGGGCCGGGCTCTGCGTACTGGCGCTGCCCACCCTGCTGCTCGCGCTCGACCAGAGCGTGCTGTTCCTGGCCCTGCCGCACCTCGCCGAGTCACTGAACCCCACGGGCACCCAGACCCTGTGGATCATGGACATCTACGGGTTCATGATCGCCGGCTTCCTGGTGACGATGGGCACCCTCGGTGACCGGATCGGCCGCCGCAAGCTGCTGATGATCGGCGCCCTGGTCGTCGGCATCACCTCGCTGATGGCGGCCTTCTCCACCAGCGCCGAGATGCTGATCGTCACCCGCGCCCTGCTCGGTATCGCCGCCGCGACCCTGATGCCGTCCACGCTGGCCCTGATCAGCAATATGTTCCAGGACGAGCACCAGCGCGGCCGGGCCATCGCCGTCTGGGCCAGCTGCTTCATGGGCGGCACCGCGCTCGGTCCCGTGATCGGCGGTGTGATGCTGGAGTACTGGTGGTGGGGTTCGGTCTTCCTGCTCGGCGTCCCGGTCATGGTGATCCTGCTGGTCGCGGCCCCGTTCGTGCTCCCCGAGTACCGCGACCCGGCCGGTGGCCGGATCGACCTGGTCAGTGTGGTGCTCTCGCTCGCCGCGATCCTGCCGATGATCTACGGCCTCAAGGAGGTCGCCCGCTCCGGCTGGGAGCTGGTCCCGGCGCTCGCCATCGTGGTCGGCCTCGCCGTCGGCGCGCTCTTCGTCAAGCGCCAGGGCACGCTGGAGCACCCGCTGATGGACATCAGCCTCTTCAAGCGCGGCGCCTTCACGGCCTCGCTGCTGGTCCTGATGTTCGCCATGGTCACCATGGGCGGCAGCTACCTCTTCATCTCCGGCTACCTCCAGATGGTCGAGGGCCTCTCGCCGTTCCAGGCCGGTATGTGGATGGTGCCGTCGGCGCTGGTCTCCATCGTCGCCGCGACGCTGGCCCCGACGCTCACCAAGCGGCTGCCCATGGGTGTCGTCATCGGCTTCGGCCTCGGTGTCACCACCATCGGCTATCTGCTGCTCGCCTTCGTCAACCCGGCCGGCGGTCTGCCGCTGCTCATCGCGGGCTTCGTGATCGCCTTCCTCGGCACCGGTCCGATCGGCGCCCTCGGCACCAACCTCGTGGTCAGCTCCGCCCCGCCGGAGAAGGGCGGCTCCGCCGCCTCGCTCTCGGAGACCAGCGGTGAGTTCGGCATCGCCTTCGGTGTGGCCGCGCTCGGCAGCCTCGGCGGCGCGATCTACCAGAGCAAGATCACGACGCCCGACGGGCTGTCGGAGGCCTCCGCCGACACCGTGCGCAACAGTGTCGAAGGCGCCATCGCCGAGGCCGACAAGCTCCAGGGAGCCCTCGGCGACCAGGTGCTGGAGGCCGCGAGGGACGCGTTCACCAGTGGGCTGAACACCGTCGGCATCGTCTGTGCCGCGCTCGCCGCGATCACCGCGGTGCTGGCGACGACCGCGCTGCGCAAGGTCGACGGCGGCGGCGGTCACGGCGGCCACGGCGGCGGCGCGGAGGAGGCGGCGCCCGAGCAGGGCGCGGCCGAGGGCACGCTCCAGCCCGCGCAGGACCGCTGACCCACCCCGTTGGACCGGCGGGGCCGTCCCGAGGATCGGACGGACCCGCCGGCGCCCGGGCGCCGGCCCCCTCCCCGTCGGCGTCCGGGCGCCAGCCCGTCCCCGCCCCCGGGGCCGGGCGCACGGCTCCCCCGCACCACCCGATTACCCGGACGCCGGCCCTTCGCGCACCCGCGAAGGACCGGCGTTCCCCGTTTCCCCGCGCCGGACCTGACACATGTCCCGCCACCGCCTTGAGAGCCATCGCCGCGCCCAACAGACTCAATTCGGGAATGCTCGCCCGTCAACGAACTCTCAAAGGAGTGCGGCTGTGGCCCAATGCCGGATCTGCGGTGGCTCTGTCGATGAATTCTTCGACTTCGGCCGCCAACCGGTCTCCGATTCCTTTGTGACTCCGGAAACCGTGGACAGCGAGTTCTACTTCCGTCTGGCCGCCGGGATCTGCACCTCGTGCACCATGGTCCAGCTGCTGGAGGAGGTCCCCCGGGAGCGGATGTTCCACGAGGACTACCCGTACCGCTCCTCGGGCTCGTCCGTGATGCACGAGCACTTCGAGACCTTCGCGCGGCAGCTGCTGGAGACCGAACTCGCCGGCGAGCGCGCCTTCATCGTGGAGATCGGCTCCAACGACGGCACCATGCTGAAGACGGTCGGCCGGGCCGGCGTGCGCCATCTGGGCGTCGACCCCTCGGCGCAGGTCGGCGAGTTCGCCCGGGCCGACGGCGTACGGGTGCGCACCGACTTCTTCCAGGAGTCCACGGCCCGGGAGATCGCCGCCGAGGACGGGCCCGCGGATGTCATCTACTCCGCCAACACCACCAGCCACATCGCCTATATCGACTCCGTCTTCCGGGGCGCCGACGCGCTGCTGGCACCCGACGGGATCTTTGTCATCGAGGACCGCTACCTGGGCTCCATCATGGCCCAGAACGCCTTCGACCAGATCTACGACGAGCACTTCTACCTCTTCTCCGTCTCCTCCGTGCGGCGGATGGCCGAGACCTTCGGGTTCCGGCTGATCGATGTGGAACCCCTGTCGGTGCACGGCGGTTCGATGCGCTACACCATCGGCCGCCCCGGCGCCCGCACCCCCTCCCCGCGGATCGCCGAGTACCTGGAGCTGGAGCGGGCCCAGGGCCTCGCCAGCCCGGAGACGTACCAGCGCTTCGGCGAGCGGGTGCGGCGCACCAGCCGGGAGCTGGTGGAGCTGCTGGAGAAGCTGCGCGCGGAAGGGCGGACGATCGTCGGCTACGGGGCCACGGCGAAGAGCGCCACCGCCATCAACTACTGCGGGATCGGCACCGACCTCATTCCCTACATCTGTGACAGCACCCCGGCGAAACAGGGCCGGCTCACCCCCGGGGCGCATATTCCGGTCCGGCCGCCGGAGGCATTCTCCGACCCCTATCCGGACTACGCGCTCCTCTTCGCGTGGAATCACGCCGAGGAGATCATGGCGAAGGAAGAGGGATTCCGTGAGGCCGGCGGCCGGTGGATTCTCTACGTCCCGGACGTCCATATCGCCTGAGCGGCCCCGCCCCATCTCCCCAGCACACCCATCCCGTTCTCCAAGAAGGGCGACATGAACACGTACGCGGGCAAGAAGGCCGTAGTCACCGGCGGCACCCACGGCATCGGCCGGGCCGTTGTCCAGACCCTCCTGGACGGCGGTGCGGAGGTCCTCCTCACCGGCCTCAACGAGGAGAACATCGAGAAGGCCAGGAACGAACTCGGCGACCGGGCCCATGTCCTGCGCTCCGACGCCGGGAGCCTCGCCGACATCGACGCCCTGGGCCGGGCCGTCGAGGAGACCCTCGGCCAGGTCGATCTGGTCTTCGTCAACGTCGGCTACATCAAGTTCGGCTCCCTCGGCCAGGTGACCGAGGAGACCTACGACCGGATGTTCGACACCAACACCAAGGGCGCCTTCTTCACCGCCCAGAGGCTGGCCCCGCTCGTCAAGGACGGCGGCTCCTTCGTCTTCACCACCGCCGTAGCGGTCGGCATGGGCTTCGTCGCCACCAGCGTCGGCACCGGGATGAAGTCCGCCATCCGCGCCTTCTCCAAGGTCTTCGCCTCCGAGCTGCTGCCCCGGGGCATCCGCGTCAACACCGTCAGCCCCGGCTTCACCGACACCCCCTCCATGGGCATCGCCGAGATCTCCGACGAGCTGCGGGCCGCCAACATCAAGGAGGGCGTGGAGCTGACGCCGATGCGCCGCTTCGGCACCGCCCAGGAGGTCGCCGACGCCGTGCTGTTCCTCGGCTTCGGCGCCACCTTCACCACCGGCGTCGACCTGCCCGTCGACGGCGGCCTCGGCCAGGGCCTGGAGTGGCCGCACGACGAGATCGTCGAGCACTGAGGCCGGCGCAGGTGGCACCCGCGAGCACCCCCCGCGCACACGACCGAGGAGGACGATGATGTCCGGACAGACCAGGACCGCCGTGATCGGCGGCGGCATGGCCGGCAGTGCCGCCGCCAAGACCCTGCTGAAGGCGGGCCGGGAGGTCGTCGTCTTCGAGGCGGCCGACGGGCTCGGCGGCCGGGCCCGCTCCTGGCACCGGCCGGAGATCGAACCCGATGTGGGCATCAACCTGATGTACGTCAGCTTCTACGGTCTGATGACCCAGCTCATCGAGGAGTACGGACTCAAGGACGACCTGCTCCAGATCTCCAGCAACGTCTACATCTCCGACCACGGCAAGGCCCTCCCGCTCTCCTCCGACTCGCCGCTGAGCCTGCTCAAGTACGGGCATGTGAGCGTCCGCGACCGGCTGGCCTTCCTCGTCACCTCCCTCGCCCAGGTCGCCCAGAAGAAGAAGCTCAGCCTCTTCGACCCGATCATGTCCGCGCCCCACGACAACCAGAGCGCCACCGAGTGGGGCTACGGCAAGGTCTCCCGGCGCGGCTTCGACTTCCTCCTCCGGCCGCAGATCGAGGGCTTCTGGAACTTCGCCTGCGAGGAGATCTCCGCCATCCACGCGCGCGCCCTCCTCGCCTGGATGGGCGGCTCCGGCTTCTACGTCCTCAAGGACGGCATGGAGGTCATCGCCGAGCGGAACGCCGAGGGCGCCGAACTGCGGCTCGGCCACGAGGTCACCTCCGTGCAGAGCGACGGCGGCTCCATCAGCGTCACCGCCACCGGGCCCGGCGGCGGCGAACCCGTCACCGAGACCTTCGACGACGTGGTGATCGCCACCCCGGCGACCATCGCCGCCAAGCTGGTCTCCGCGCTCCCCGCCGAGATCGTCTCCGGCATCACCCGCGGCTTCCTGGAGACCCAGCGGTACGAACCCGCGATCTCGGTCTCGTATCTCGTCGACGCCGACGCGCTGCCCGCCGAGGCGCACATCGTGGCCGGCGGCCCCGAGGACCCGCCGATCCGCAACATGATCACCTACCCGCGCACGACCCGCGACGAGCGCGGGCGCCCCGTCGAGAAGCTGCTGGTCCTCACCTACCCCGGCCGGGCCAACACCCGCCGCCTCCTGGGACTCACCCCCGAGGAGCAGTTCGCCGCCGTCACCCCGCTGCTGCCCAGCCTGTGGGCCGACTTCCCGGTCGACACCGCCGTGCCGTTCCAGATCGCCGAACGGCCCTACGGCTTCCCCATCCCGGCCCCCGGCCGCTACCGCCGCTCGGCCGAGGTCATCCGGCAGCAGCGCGCCCCCGTGGTCTTCGCCGGGGACTACTTCAACTCGCCCACCACGGAAGCCGCGATGCTCTCCGGCATCCGGGCCGCCGCCGCGCTCACGAAAGCAGGTTGAGGCAGACGATGAAGGCGCTCTTCATTCCGGGCAACAGCCCCTATCCGATCTTCTCGCACGCCACTCTCGCCACCGCCGTGCGCAACGCGGGCCACCAGGTCCTCATGGGCGGCATCGACTGGGTGCTCCCCAACATCGCCAGCGTCGGGCTCGCCCCCGTCAAGATCTCCCCGCTCTCCGTGGAGGAGGTCAGCGCCTTCATGGGCGCCATGCCGGAGGACCCCGCCGACCAGGTCAAGGCGGTCGGCCGGGTGTACGCCGAGATCGCCGTCGACAGCCTGGAGACCCTGCTGGGCCTCGCCGACCACTGGCGGCCCGACATCGTCGTCGGCGGCGGCATGTTCTACACCGCGCCGCTCCTCGCCCACCACCTCGGCATCCCCTCCGTACGGCTGGAGTGGGACCGCATCGACGCCCGGATGTACGACCCCGGCGCCGAGGCCGTCCTCGCCCCCGTCCTCGGCGAACTGGGCCTGGACCGGGTGCCCGAGCCGGATCTGTGGCTCGACGTCTGTCCGCCGAGCCTCAAGCCGGAGAACCCGGTCCCGGCCCGGCCCATCCGCTGGGTGCCGGCCAATCCGCAGAAGCCGCTGGAGCCCTGGATGTACACCAAGGGCGACCGGCCCCGCGCCTACATCACCGCCGGCACCCGGCTCTTCAGCGGCGACGCCCTGCGGGACATGGCCAAGAGCATCGGCGAACTGGGCATGGAGGTCGTCGTCGGCGCCCCGGAGAACGTCGCCGCCGAACTCCGCGCGGAGCTGCCCGATGTGCGCATCGGCTGGGTGCCGCTGGACGTCCTCGCCCCCACCTGCGACGTCATCGTGCACCACGGCGGCGGCGGCACCGACATGACCGCGCTCAACGCCGGTATCCCGCAGCTCATCGCCCACCCCGAGTACCCGACCTCCGCCACCCGCAGGATCGTCGAGTACGGCGCGGCGCTCCTCGTCGAGTCCGGCGGCAACGAGTCCGTCACCGCCGCCTGCGAACGGCTCCTCGCCGAGCCGTCCCACCGCGAGCGCGCCCAGGAGATCTCCCGCGAGATCGCCACCCTGCCCACCGCCGCCACCATCGTCGGCGAGCTGGAGCGACTGGTGGCCGCGCGCGCCTGACCGGGCCGCCGCCACCCCCACCGCACGAGAGGAGAGACCGCGGTGCGCATTGCCGCAACGGCGATCCCCGGGGCGTACACCGTCACCCCGGTACTGCTGCCGGACGAACGCGGCAGCTTCCACGAGGGCATGCGCGCCGACCGGCTCCAGGAGGTGCTCGGCGAACCGTTCGTGCCCCGGCAGATCAGCTACTCCGTCTCCTGCCGGGGCACCCTGCGCGGCATCCACACCACCGCGATCCCGCCGGGACAGGCCAAGTACGTCACCTGTGTGCGCGGCGCCCTGCGCGACATCATCGTCGATCTGCGGGTCGGCTCACCCGCCTTCGGCACCCACCACGTCACCGAACTGGACGCCGCCTCCGGCCGCTCCCTCTACATCCCCGAGGGCGTGGGCCACGGCTTTCTCGCCCTCACCGACGACACCTGCATCTGCTACGTCATGTCGACGGTGTACGCCCCCGGCACCCAGATCGACATCAACCCCCTGGACCCCGCGATGGACCTGCCCTGGGGCTGTACCGAACCACCCCTGGTGTCCCCCAAGGACACCGCGGCCCCGGGCCTGGCCGAGACCCTCGCCGCCGGTGTCCTGCCCGACTGGCGAGGAGTGAGCGTCTGATGGACCCGGTACGGATGGGAGTCCTCGGCTGCGCGGACATCGCCCGGCGGCGGATGCTGCCGGCCTTCGCCGCCTGCCCCGGCACCGAGATCGCCGCCGTCGCCGGCCGCGACCCCGCGCGGACCGCCGCCACCGCCGCCCCCTACCGGGCGCGCGCGGTCCACGGCTACGCCGAACTGCTCGCCGAGCCCGGCATCGACGCCGTCTATGTGCCCCTCCCGCTCGCCCTGCACGCCGAGTGGGTCGAGGCGGCCCTCAGGTCCGGCCGGCACGTCCTGGCCGAGAAGCCGCTCACCGCCGATCCCGCGCGGACGGCGGAGCTGTTCGCCCTCGCGGAACGGCTCGGTCTGGCGCTGATGGAGAACGTGATGTTCGTCCACCACGGCCAGCACGGAGCGGTCCGCCGGCTGGTCGCGGACGGCGCGGTCGGCACCCTGCGCTCCGTGGAGGCGGCCTTCACCGTGCCGCGCCGCCCCGACGACGACATCCGCTACCGCCCCGACCTCGGCGGCGGCGCGCTCTGGGACACCGGGGTCTACCCCCTGCGGGCCGCGCTGGAACTGCTCGGCCCCGACCCGGAGGTCCTCGGCGCCGCCCTGGTGACCGCCCCCGGCTTCACCGTCGACACCTCGGGCGCGGTGCTGCTGCGCGCCCCCGACGGGATCGTCGCCCAGCTGGCCTTCGGCCTCGACCACGCCTACCGCAACTCCCTCACCCTCCACGGCAGCACCGGCCGGCTCACCCTGGACCGGGTCTTCACCCCGCCCGCCGGAGTGCCCCCGCCCGCCCGGCTGGAGACCGCCGGCGGTGTCCGGGAGATCCCGCTGCCCGCCGACGACCAGGTGGCGGCCACCGTCGCCGCCTTCGTCGACGCGGTCCGCCGGGGCTCCGCGCCCTCGGCCGCGAGCCTGGCCCAGGCCCGGCTGCTGGACGCGGTCCGCCGCGCCGCCCGCTGACCGCGCGCCGCACACGACGAGGGGCCGCCTCCCGGCTGACCGGGAGGCGGCCCCTCGCCCGTGGCTCACCCGTCGGTGTGCGCCCGGAAGGTGTGGTCCGGGCCCAGCTCCTCGATCCGGTAGTCGGCGTTCGGGAAGCTCGGCGTCGGCAGCGGGTCCGGGTAGGCCGGCTCGGTGCGCGGCGGCTGCCGCCGCACATACGCCGAACGCGCCCTGATGGCGGTGTCGACGGCCAGTTGCAGCGCCCGCGAGGGCGCCCGCACCCCGAACGCCAGCCGCATGTGCGGGGTCATCAGCGCCGGCAGCGCCGCCTTCGCGGCCCGGCGCCCCAGCGGACGCAGCCGCTCCGGCAGCCACCCCGCCAGCGGCTCGATCACCGTGTGCTGGAGGACGCCCCAGAGCGTCACGGCCTCGGGGGAGTACGCGAAGTGCTTCTCCACATAGGCGTCGTGGAAGGCGGCGAACGCCTCGTAGGACCCCGGTATGTCCTTGAGCCCCATGTGCTCGCCCTGCTCGCGCATGTGCAGATACGCGGCGTTGCGCTCCTGGTCGCTCAGCTTCCGCCAGCCGTACCGCTCGACCCAGCGCGACTGCACCAGCATGCTCGTGGCCAGCACGAACAGATACTCGTCATTGCTGATGGACCACTGGTGCCCGTCCTCCGCGCTGATGTGCTTCACCGCGCTCTTGTGGATGCGGTTCATCTGCCGGACGGCCGCCTTGCCCCGCGGGTCCTTGAAACCGCTCCGGACCATCTCCAGGCTGATCAGCGCGAAGTGCTCCATCCGGCGCTGGGTGTTCTCGGTCAGCTCGCCGGTCCGCACCAGCAGGGCCGCCATGTGCGGCGGGGCGACACTGTTGGCGAAGGCCAGCGCGCCGGAGACGCTGAAGTCCCACGGGAACTCGTACCCCATGTCCAGCCACCAGATGTGGCTGGCGTTCTCCTTCACGTCCATCCGCTGGATCTCGTTGAGCCGGGCGTACCTCTGCTGCTTGGCGCTGGTGCTCACGGTGCGGTTCCTCTCTCGGCGTCTCGCAGCAGCGCGCGCTCGACCAGAGGTGCCGCGCCGCCTGTCCAGGTCGTGGGAGCGCAGAGCCGGGTGAGCGCTCCGCGATCCAGTACATCGGTCAACTCCGGCACCCCGGCGAGCACATCGGCGAGCGGGGTGCCGCTCCCGGCCGCCCGCGCCGAGGCGTCGGCCAGCAGCTTCCGGGCCGCCGCCTTCCCGAGGGCCGGCGCCAGCACGGCGGCCAGCCGCTCGGTGACGACCAGACTGCCGGTCAGCCCCAGATTGGCCCGCATCCGCTCCGGGTGGACGGCCAGCCCCTCGGCCAGCTCCACCGCCGTGTGCGCGGCGCCCCCGGTCAGCCGCAGCGCCTCCCGCAGCAGCGACCACTCGGCGTGCCAGGCCCCCGCCGAGCGCTCGTCCTCCGCCAGCATGCACTGGGTGAGCCCCGCCGCCAGCACCGGAACCTGGAGCGCCGCGCTGCGGATCAGCGTGGAGAGCACCGGGTTGCGCTTGTGCGGCATCGCGGACGACCCGCCGCGCCCCGGCGGGCCCGGCTCACCGACCTCGCCGACCTCGGTGCGGGCGAGCGACTGCACATCCACGGCGATCTTCCCGAGCGCCCCGGCGGTGAAGGCCAGCGCCGCCGCCAGATCGGCGACCGGGGTGCGCAGCGCGTGCCAGGGCAGCGCGGAGACCGCGAGCCCGGTCTCCGCCGCGTACGCCGCGACCAGCCGCTCCAGATACTCGCCCGCCGCGACCGGGTCGTCCGGGGCGAGGGCCCCGTCCACGACGGCGTACTCCAGATATCCGGCCAGCGTCCCCGCCGCGCCGCCCAGCGACACCGGCAGCCCCTCGTCGAGCACCCGCCCGAGCCGCCGCTCGGCGTCGAGCACCAGCCCGCGCCAGCCCGCCGCCTTGAGCCCGAAGGTCGTCGGCACCGCGTGCAGCGCCAGCGTCCGCCCGGCCATCGGGGTGTCCCGGTGCAGCCGCGCCAGGGCGGCCAGCGCGTCGGCCACCCGCAGCAGATCCTCCCGTACGATCCGCAGCGCCCGGGCCGCCACCAGCATCGCCCCCGTGTCCAGGACGTCCTGGCTGGTGGAGCCGCGGTGGACGTACTCGGCGCTCTCCGGGTCCTTCGCCGCCACGGCGGCGGTCAGCGCGGCGACCAGCCCGACCACCGGGTTCGCGGTCTCCCGGGAGGCGAGCGCCAGCGCCCGGATGTCGAAGCCGCCGGCCCGCGCCGCCGCTCCGATCGCCTCGGCGGCGGCCGGGGGCACGGCCCCCAGCCGGGCCTGCGCCCGGGCGAGCGCGGCCTCCGCGTCGAGCATCGCCTGGAGCCACGCCGGATCGCTGACGGCAGCCTCGACGGGGGTGCCGGCCCGGACGGGGGAGAGGAGCCCGGAGTCGGCGGGGGCGGGGAGGAGGAGCCCGGTGGCGGCCGGGCTGCCCGGCGGCTCGGCCCCGGTCACACGATCACCCCGTCCACCTCGAACTCCGCGACATCGGGCCGTACCGCGTGCGGGACATGCGCCACCGGCGGCAGCGCGAGCACCGCGCGGGCGATCGCGTCCGAGTCCCCGACGGTCACCGAGTCGACACCCGGCCGGATACCGGCCGCCGTCACCCAGTGCACGGACTCCGTCGGCACCCCGTACGCGAACCGGCGCGGATGCGCCTGCCCCCGGCCGTCCAGCAGCCGGTACGGACGCTCGGTGACGGCCAGGCCCCCGGTCTCGAAGACGGTCCCGTGCCCGCCCGGTATCCGGTAGGGCATCGCCTGGTCGGTGTTGAGCAGATGCCGCAGCAGCGGATCGTTGGTGCGCCGCAGATCCGGCTCGGGCAGCCGGGCCTCGATGAGCGCGGTCGCCCGGACCGGCTCACCCGGCACCAGCGGGGAGGAGGCGACGAACTCCGGGGCGGCGGTGTTGAGCCGCACATGCGTCCCGGGGCCGGTGATCTCCATCAGCCCCGCCTCGATCAGCGCGATCAGCTCCTCGATCCGCGAGGCCGGCGGTCCGATGGAGAGGAAGGCGTTGAGCGGGGTGTACCAGCCCTCCAGGTCGTCGCGGTGCGAATCCCCGTCCAGACCGCTGTGGTCGACCGCGAGCCGCACCTCGTTGCGCAGATCGCGCAGCACATCGAGGGCCGCCTTGAGCGGGCCGTTCACATTCCCCGCCCGCGCCTCCCGGACATCCCGCTCCAGATACTCCACCAGCCACTTGCGGAAGCCGTCCCGGTCGGCGAACTCCTGGCCGCTGCACGGCTTGGAGATCCGCCCCCAGTCCCAGCGCTCGGACCCGGCGATCCCCGCGGACTCCAGCAGCGGCCCCGGATCGGCGTCCGGCGCCAGCCCCAGATAGGCGTCGGTGAACGCCTCCCGGGCCTCGCCCCGGCCCACCGACTCCAGCAGCGTGCCGTAGTAGACGCTCTCCACCTCCCGCCGGATCAGCGGCCACAGATCGCGCCCGAAGTTCACCCGCTCCGGGCTCCTCCGCAGCTCCGCGACCTTCGCGGGGGTCAGCAGCCGGGGGAAGTACCGCCCCGAAGCGCCCTTCTCGTTCTCCCCGCGCGCCTGGTAGGGCACCCCGCGCCGGGAGAAGGCGTACATCCTGGGCTCGTCGCCGGACGGCCGGTACACCAGCCGGCCGTCCCCGCCCCGCTCGAAGGAACCGCCCCGGCCCGCGGTGAACAGCGCCATGTAGTCGAAGAAGCAGAGCCCGAGCCCGCGCAGCAGCACCGGCCGGCCGGCCCCGATCACACTCAGATCGAGATCGGCGGGGTTGGTGGGCGTGACATAGGTGAGGTGGTGGATACGGGCGAGGCTCGCGGTCCGCTCCTCGCGCGCGGTCGGGCGGGTCGGCACATGGCCCTGGGCCAGCACGATGGCGTCCAGCCGGTTGAGCCGGGTGCCGTCCTCCAGGCGCAGCCCCTGCGGCCCGCCGGGCACCCCGTGCGTATCGGCCATGGCCACCGCCCGCGAGCGGTGCACGGTGACCGTGACGTGCGCGGGGGCCGAGTCCACCACCCGCTGGAAGCAGTCGTTGAGGTAGCAGCCGTAGAAGGCCCTGGTCGGATACGTGTCGGGCCCGAGCCCCGCCGCCTCCTCGCGCACCTCCGGCGGGAAGCCGCCCAGGTCGCCGAGGGCGCGCAGACCGGTGGCCCACTCGTACAGCGTCGGACCGGGCTCGACCGGTCCCTCGATGGTGGTGCTCTCGTCGGTGTAGACGGTGATCTGGGACGCCACCGTGTTCATCAGCAGATGGCGCGACTGCTCGGTGCGCCAGACCGTCCCGGCGCCGGGGCCCGAGCGGTCCACCACGTGGACGGTCACCGATGTGTGCGACGGCGAGGCCCGCTCATTGGCACAGAGGCGCTCCAGCACGGAGAGTCCGCGCGGGCCGACCCCGACGATTCCGATCTCGACGTGGCTGCTCATCAAGTCAGTCCGTTTCTGGGGAATTCCGATGATTCCGGACGGGGGGCGCGTCCCGGGGCGGGAGCGCCCCCACCGCTGTCGGCTCAGCCGGGCTCAGCCCTGCCGCCGCGCGGCCTCGGCCTCGGCCCGCAGCTCCAGCTGCCGGATCAGCTCCAGCCGCTTGATCTTGGTGGTGGCGGTCTGCGGCAGATCCTCGATGCGCCACTGCACCGGCTCGGCCAGCTTGGGCAGATCCGCGACCGCGGCCCGCCAGGCGGCCGGGTTCAGCGGCTTGTCGTCGCGGGTGGAGACAACCGGCACGGGCAGCCCGCCGCCGGGGCCGGGCACGATGATCGCCTCGGTCAGCTCGGGCAGCCGGCCGAAGAGCTTGTCCTCGATCTCCAGGGTGCTGTCGATGCCGGGGATCTCGTCGACCTCCCGGTCCAGCAGATGCAGACAGCCCCACTTGGTGCGGTAGCCGACATCGCCCATCCGCCACCAGCCGTCGTTCACCTGCTTCTCCCAGCGCGGGTGCTCACCGAGATAGGTGACGATCCGTCCGTCGCTGCGGACCTCGATGAACCCGGGGGTCGACTTGGAGGGGGTGTTGCCGTCCCGGCTGACCACCCGTACCCCGGTCATCCCCGGGAAGGGGCGGCCGACACAGCGGCCCTCGGCATCGGCGCCGCGCTTGTGGGTGTAGGTGCGGCCGGCGATCGGGCCGACCTCGCTCTGCCCGTACATCTGGATGAACACCGCGCCCTTGCGGCGGGACGCGCCGAGCAGCCGGTGCACCGTCCGGGGGTGGATGGCGTCGAAGGTGGAGCTGAAGTACCTCACCTTCGCCAGCGGGCCGCGCGGGTCGTCGACCAGCTCCTCCCAGCGCATGAAGGTGTTGGGGTGCGCCTCGATCAGCCCGGGCGGGACCTGGGTGAACAGCTCGCCCACGGTCTCCGGGTCGTCCTCCCGGAGGATGATCACCGGGTGGCCCTGGAGGATCGAGATCGGCAGCGCCGTGAACATCCGCGAGTGCACGAACGACACATGGATCGCGACCGGCTCGCTCGGGCCGACCAGCTTGGCGACCGTGCCCTGCGGGCGGTAGCGCGCCTGGAAGGTCCGCCCCGTGTGGACGGCCAGCTTCGGTACGCCGGTGGTGCCGGAGGTGTGGGTGATGAGCGTGGGGTGGTCGGGGGAGACCACCGCCGGGCTGACCCGGGGGGACCCGGCGAGCGCGCCCAGCTCCACGGCGCCCTCGTGGCTGCCGGTGGTGAGCAGCAGCTTCCGGGACAGCTCGAACACCTCGGCCGGCAGCTCCTTCTCCAGCTTGGCCTGGTCGGTGACGAGGAAGGGCCGGTCCACCCGGCGCAGCAGCTCCGCCACGGTCTGGCCGTCCAGCTTCGGCGACAGCAGGACCGGTACGGCGCCGATCCGCGCGATCGCGCAGGCCAGCAGCGTGATGTCGAAGCCGTTGGTCTTGTGGACGACCACCCGCTCACCGGTGCGGACCCCGGCGGCCCACAGCCGGGAGGCGAAGTCGGCCACCAGCTCGGCCACTTCGGTCAGGGTGAGGCGACGGCCCAGCTCCGGGGCGATGTCCAGATCGTGATCGAGCGTCACCGGGCTCGCGGGGTGCAGCTCCGCGGCCCTGTCGAACAGTGTTCCCAGGCGGATGCCCTTGTTTCCGATGCGCTGGAGAAACATTGCACACGTCCCCTCATCTGAGATGTTCGGTGGTCCGCCGGGGTCAGGAATTCTCGATGATTTCCTTGATGCGCTGGAGCGTGTCGTCGAGATCCTGGGCGAGCTTGTCGCTCCACTCCTCGACGAACTTGGCGCGTTCCGCCTCATCGAGGTCCGCGACGATGTGCTGAATTCCGGCGGTCGCCTTTCCCATCCGGAAGTGATGGGTGAGCACGGCGCCGCCATCGGCCGCCTCGACATCGAATCCCCAGATGCTCTCCTGGTCGGCGCCCGCGTGGGTGAGCATCATCCACTGGAAGGTCCGGCCCGGCTCAGCTGCGGTGATCCGGCACTCGGTGTGCCAGATGCCCCGGATCAGGGGGGCCCAGGCGACGACTTCCTCGCTCCGCAGATTCTCTCCGCGGAAAACCGATCCAACGGCGGACGGCGCACCGGAAGTCCATTCCCCGCCCTGGCACTCGGGGCTCCATTCGCCACTGCGGGGAAGGTCGCTGACCACGGCGTAGATCTCGTCCGGAGTGGCCTTCACGGCAATGTCGGCCCGGAGTTCGAAGAGTGGGGACTTTTCGATGATGGAGGTCATGTGGCTGAGCTTCGCAGCGAGGGTGAGGGCCGGGCCAAGGATCGCCCCAGGGTTGGTCAGGTTCAGGAGGGGCCCGCGGCCCCGGGCTCGGGGGCGCGCTTCCGGACGCGTACCGGCTCGGGGGGCCGGGGCCCCGGGGGCCGGGGGCCCGGACCGGCCGTGGCCCGGGAGAGCCCTGGCTCCCCGCCGCCCGGCCCCCGCCCCGGGGTCGGCCGGGTTCACGGGGCCCGCGGGGGCCGGCTCCGGCGATGACACCCCGGGGACGGCCCCGCGCCGCCCGGCTCCGGGAGGGCACCCCGGGGTGCCCTGGTGGAGAGCCCGGGCCGGTCCGGGGGGTGACTCCTGGTGGAGCCCGGGCCGGTCCGGGGTGGCGACCGCCCCGGACCGCCCTCGGCCCGTCGGGGTCTCAGGCCGCCGTGTGGAGGACCACCTTGCCGGTGACCTTCCCCTCCTCCACCAGCCGGTGCCCCTCCGCCGCCGAGGCGAGCGGGAGCGGCTCCACGGCCTGCGGGCGCAGACTTCCGTCCGCCAGCAGCCGGTTGATCCCCGCCGCCGCCGAGGCCAGCTCATCCGTGCTCGCCTGCGAGATGGCGAAGCCCACCAGGGAGCAGTCCTTGACGTACAGCGGCCCGACCGGCAGCTCCGGCCGGGTCAGCAGACCGGCCAGCAGCATGATCCGGCCCCGCCGCGCCAGCAGCCCCACCGCGCCGGTCAGATCGTTCCCCGCCGAGGTGTCCAGATGGATGTCCACACCGTCCGGGGCCGACTCCGCGATCCGGGCGTTCACATCGGGGTCCCGGTAGTCGACGGTGGCGGTGGCGCCCAGCGCCCGTACCCGCTCGGCGTCGCGCGCGCTCGCCACCCCGATCACCCGGGCCCCGGCCCGGGCCGCCATCAGGACGAGAGCGCTGCCCACATTCCCGCCGGCGCCGATGACGGCCACCGTCTCGCCCGGCCGCAGCCGGCCATGGGTGAACAGCGCCAGATGGGCGGTGGCCGCCGGGTGCGCCACGGCGACCGCGTCGGCCGCCGGCACCCCCGGGGGCAGCCGGTAGAGCCGCTCGGCCGGCACCACCGCCTGCTCGGCGGCGGCGCCCTGCCGCCCCGCGTACCCCAGGCTGTTGCACCAGACCCGGTCGCCGGGGGAGAAACCCACCGCGCCCGGCCCGGCGGCGGCCACCGTCCCCACCAGGTCCCGGCCGATCACCAGGGGCAGGGGGACGGGGGTGCGCCAGGCACCCGACCGCACAAAGGTGTCCACGTGGTTGACGGCGGTGACCTCGACGTCCACGAGCACGTCGTTCGGTCCTGGTCGCGGAGGCGGCAGCTCGCCGTACCGGATCACGTCCGGCGGCCCGAACCGCTCGATGAAGGCAGCACGCATGGCCTGATCCTTCCGAGGCCGGGAGCCCTTGGACCCTGGTGCCGGGGGACTGTGTCACCTCGGCGGCCACCCCGCCGCCCGGCCTCCCCGCACCTGACAAAGACGGACGCCGGGGCATGTCGAGACGGACGAATCAGCACACCCTGGACAGCGAAGGGACAGGGATCTCGAACGGGGGAGTTCGCATGGACGGGTTGAACAGACGGCGGTTCATCACCGGTACGGGCGCGGCGATCGCGACCTCGGCCGCCACCGCCGCCCCGGCGGCGGCCGGACCCGCCGCCGCTCCACCCGCACCCGCACCCGCACCCGCACCCGCCTCCGTCTCAGCCTCAGCCTCCGCCTCCGTCGCGACGGTCACCCCCTCGGACGCCCGCTACGCCGACCTCGTCTCCGGGATGAACGGCCGCTTCTCCGCCGCCCCCGAGGAGATCCGGCTCCCCGCCTCGACCGGGCAGGTGGTCCGGATCGTCCGCGAGGCGGCGCGCCGGGGGAAGTATCTGGTGATCCGCGGCGGCGGCCACGGATTCGGGGACTTCGTCTTCAACAAGGAGGCCGAGATCCTGCTCGATCTGCGGCTGCTCAACCGCGTCGGCTACGACGAGCGGCGCGGGGCGTTCTTCGTCGAACCGGGCGCCACCCTGCTCCAGGTCTACGAGACCCTCTACACCGGCTGGGGCGTCACCGTGCCCGGCGGCGCCTGCCACAGCATCGGCGCCGGCGGCCACTTCGCCGGCGGCGGCTACGGCATGCTCTCCCGCCGGCACGGCCTCGTCTGCGATCACATCGAGGCCGCCGAGGTGGTCACCGTCGACCGGCGCGGCGAGGTCCGCGCGCTCACCGTCACCCGTGACCGGAACGACCCCCACCGCGACCTCCTCTGGGCGCTCGCCGGTGGCGGCGGAGGCAACTTCGGCGTGGTGACGCGGTACTGGCTGCGCACGCGCGGCGCGACCGGAGAGCCCTCGGAGCTGCTGCCCGCCCCGCCCGCGACCGTCCACTACACCCAGGCCACCTGGCCGTGGGAGCGGATCACCGAAGCGGGCTTCGGGAATCTGCTGCGGGAGTACGGGAAGTGGTCCAGGCGGCACGACGACCCCGGCTCGCCCTACGCGGGCATGGGCCATCTCCTCTTCCTCAACCACATCACGGCCGGGAATCTCTTCCTGGTCGCGCAGATCGACGCGGGCACCCCGGACGCCCGGCGGCTGATGGAGGAGTTCGTCGGCTTCCTCAGCCGGGCCATGGGCGCCGAGCCGGACTCGCTCGACATCCAGCACCTGCCCTTCCTCAAGGCCACCACCCACAGCACCATGGGCGGCGAGACCCTCACCAACCCCAGCCTGCGCACCTCGCACAAGTCGGCGTTCATGAGCGACGGCTTCCCGGAGCGCCAGATCGACGCGCTCCACCGCCATCTCACCCGCGAGGACTACAGCAACCTCTTCAGCTATGTGATCCTCAGCTCCGCCGGTGCCCGGATCAACGCGCCGGCGCCGGACGCGACGGCGTCACCGCACCGCGATGCGCTCTTCGCCGTCTACTACGAGTGCTACTGGCGCAGACCGGAGGACGACGAGCGCAACATCCGCTGGGTGCGCGAGGTGTACCAGGACATGTACGCGGACACCGGCGGCGTACCCGTACCGAACGGGGTCACCGACGGGTGCTATGTCAACTACGCCGACCGCGATCTGAGCGACCCGGCGTTCAACCGCTCCGCGAGCCCCTGGCACGAGCTGTACTACAAGGGGAACTACCCGAGGCTCCAGCGGGTGAAGGCCCGGTACGACCCGACGAACTTCTTCCGCCACCGCCAGTCGATCGCGCTCCCCGGCCGGGAGTGAGCGCCGGTCCGGGGGCCGGGGCCGGTCCGGGAGCCGGGGCCGGTCCGGCGCGCCGGCCGGACCGGCTCGCTCGCCGCCCCTACTTCCCCAGCAGGGCCCGCGCCTCGGCGATCAGCTCGACCTGACGCCGCCAGTCGCCGCCGTCGACCACCAGGTCGAGATGGGTGGCACCGGCCTCGGCGTAGGCGGTGAACCGCTCGGCGGCCTCCTCGGGGGTGCCGCCGATCGGCACCTCCGCCGCCTCGTCGGCCGCGAGTCCGAACTGCTTGACCAGGCTCTCCAGGAACGCGGCCCGGGCGCTGGTGACGGACTCCCCGTCACCGAGGCCGGCGTGCAGCCACACACTGGTGGCGGGCGCGGGCCGGCCGTGCTCGGCGGCGATCTCCCGCAGCCGGGCGGTTCCCCGGGCGACCGTCGCCGGCGAGACCATCGACGGCAGCCACCCGTCGGCCAGCGCCCCGGCCCGCCGGATCGCCCGCTCCGACGCGCCCCCGACGAGCACCGGCGGCACCTCCGCCGGGGGCGACAGGGTCACCGCCGCCTCCCCGGGCCGGTGCGGCAGCGCCGTCTCCCGTCCGCTCAGCAGCCGCGGCAGCAGCGCGAGTCCCTCCTCGAACCGCCGCCCCCGCTCCTCGCCCGAGGCCCCGACCGCCTCCCAGAACGGCGTCCCGGGCGCACCGCCCGTACCCACTCCGAGCACCACCCGCCCCCCGGACAACTGCTGGAGCGTCCCCACCTGCTGCGCCACCCAGGTGATGTCCCGCACGGGCAGCGTCAGCACACTGAACCGCAGCCCCACGCGCTCGGTCACCCCGGCGGCGGCGGCGAGCAGCAGCGGAGCATCGAGCGCCGGCACCCCATTGCCCATGATGAAGTCGCACACGGAGACGGAATCGAGCCCCGCCTCCTCGGCGTGCCGGGCCCCCTCGACCACCCCGGGGAACCCACCGGGGGCCAGGTCGCCGTAGGAGGGCAGGGAGACACCGATCTCTATAGCAGGCACGTCATCCTCCGTGTCAGATGCGGGAGCCCGGCGAACTCCGGCGTCCCGGCGGCGAGTTCAACCTACAGGCAGCGCCCCGGCCGCCTTCCTGAACGCCTCCGACGATGCCGCTCCGCGCGACCCGGGGCGCGCGGGCCGCCCGCACTGTGTCAGGTGGCCGTGCCCGGTCCGTGTCGGCCCCGTGTCCGCCCCGTGTCCGGTCCGTGCCCCGGGGCCGGCCGCGGTGGCGGACAGCTCTCCGTCACCCAACCTCCGCTTGATCGCCATGGCATGCCCCCGTAACCATTCCTATAATCAGCCAAACGCAGATGTGGGAACGGGACACCGGTCGCCTCGCGGGCGGTGGAAGGCAAGAGCAACGGGGATCACAGCATGGTGTTCGTGGACAGGGCCGCGCCCGGCGCGGCCGGGGCGCAGTCCGTACAGCTCAACGGGGTTCCGCCGGAGCCGTCGCCGGCCGCGGGCGGGGGCGGGGGCGCGCCGGATCTGGCGTCGACGCCCGCGGTCAAGCGGGCCGCCGCGTCCACCATCGAGTCGGAGCTGGAGCCGGGCACCCGGAAGGCGGGTGACTGGCCCGACGACGCCAGCGGCAAGGTCGTCAGCGGCCTCAACGGCTGGGCCACCGCCGCCGGGATGAAGACGGTTCAGGAGACCTGGGACCGGCAGGTCAAGACCCTGCTGGGACGGCTGGCCGGGGAGAAGGGGGCGCTGCGCGCGACCGCGGGCACCCTCCAGAGCACCGACGGGGTGCGCGGGAGCCGTATCGGCTCCGTCCCGTCCAACCTCTCCACGTACTAGAACCGCCGCGGCCCCGGACCGTCCCCGGCCGCACGGGGGCGCCGGCCGCTCCCAGGGGGATCACCATGCTGACGTACCACGATGTCATGACGGCCGATTTCGGCGGCCTCTCCGCCGCCGCGGAGAAGTGGCAGGAGACGGCGAGAGAGTTCGCCAAGGTGGAGAAGCGCTACCGGGACAGCGTCGAGAAGATCACCATGGAGCGGGCCTGGCTGGGCGAGAGCGCCAACGCGGCCCGCGCCAACTTCGCCGCCACCCGCTACGAGTACGAGGCGGCCCAGACCCAGGCGAAGGCCACGGCGACCCTGCTGCGCAACGCGCACACCGAGCTGACCGAGTTGCGGAAGCAGCTGGAGTCCAGCCGGGCCGACGCCGTCAAGGCCGGGATGAAGGTGTCCGAGCAGGGCCATGTCTCCTACGACTACGACCGGCTCAGCGCCCAGGAGCGCGGTACGGCGATGAACCACCCCGGTCACGCCAAGGAGATCCAGACCGCCGTCCAGAGCTGGCAGGACCATCTGAAGGAGCGGGTCAAGGCCGTCGACGAGGCGGACAAGGACCTCAAGAAGGATCTGGAGGCGGTGGTCAAGGACACGGGCGGCGACAGGAGGGACGCCACCGCGGGCGGCTTCAACGGCGACGCGGCCAAGGTGGCCGCCGCCGACGACCAGGCGAGGAGGGTCCGGACCGAACTCGCCTCCGCCATCGAGATGAAGGACAACGAGACCCTCGACGACTATCTGAAGCGGCTCCAGCGCGAGGGCATCACCCGGCTCACCGGCAGCGAACAGCTCGGCAGGGTCATCACCGCGTACCTCGCGGGGACGGCGAAGGCGGGAATGGTCGCCCAGGCCCTCTACACCTCCGGGATGTGGAGCTTCAAGCTCGCCAAGTACCTCCGCCGCCCGGACCCGATGAACGCGCCCGGCACCATGGTCGGCAAGTTCGTCAACACCCGGCTGGCGGCGGCCCAGCCGGGAAGTCTGCTGAGCAAGGTGCCGCCGGGCGCGGCGCGGTTCCTGTACGGCTCCGATCTCGCCGCCGAGTTCGGCGCGCACATGCGGCGCGGCGACTACTTCATCCCCAAGGCGCACCAGGCGAATCTGGCCACGGTCGCCAAGAACGGCGGACTGGGCCAGGCGGCCAGGGCCGCCGGCTGGGTGCGCGGCGCGGGGGTCGTCGGAGGCGCCGCCGCGACGGTCTACGGCGTGGCGAATCTGGCCACGTACAACACCGACATGATCAAGGCCAACCCCGACAAGTTCGCCACCGATCTGACGAGCACGGCGTTCAGCGCTTCGATGACGGCCCTGACGGTGGCGCCCAACCCGGTCACCGCCGGTCTGGCCATCGGTACCGGTGTGGCCTATCTCGGTGCCACGGCCTGGGAGAACCGCGAGGCCATCGGCGACGCGGTGGGCGACGCGGCGGAGTGGACCGGGAAGACGGCTGAGAAGATCGGGGACGGGGTGTCGAAGGGCCTCGACAAGGTCGGCGACGGCATCGCGAGCGGAGCGAAGAAGATCTTCAACAACCCCTTCGACTGATCCGCCCCGCCCCGGGGTCCCGCCCCGGGGTCCCGGGTCCCGCCCCGGGTCCTGGCCACCCGGGGCCGGCCATCCGCACCGCGTCCTCGCGTCCGAGCAGGGAGTACAGATGCAGACCGTCACCACACCCTTCCGGCTGAACTGCTTCCGGAACGACCCCTTCGAGCAGCGGGCCGGCTTCGAGGGCTGGCGCGGGACCTCCCCGGAGCTGGGGGAGATCTCGGTCACCTACCCGTTCATGAGCGGCGAGGACGAGATGCGCTCGATCGTCAGGGGCGAGCGGATTCCGACCGTCCTCTACGACACCAAGGGCATGCATGTGTCGGCGGGGCTGCGCATGCCCACGCTGAACCGCGGAGTCCTGCGGGTGGGGGAGCGGGAGGTCGCCATGAGCCGCAACCGGCTGGGCGTCACCGACCAGGGCCGTGCGCTCCATCTCACCCACGGGGAGGACGAGTACCGGCTCTGGGCCGTCAGCGATCTGCGCTACGCCCTGGCCCGGAAGGCGTCCGGGGAGCGTCCCGCGGTCACCGTCAGGGTCGAGCAGTCCGGCAAGGCCGGGGTCCGGGCCATGAAGAGCGGACGGCTCACCCTCGCCTTCACCGTCGAAGGGCCCGCCGAGCCCACCGATATCGCCCTCGCGGCCATGTTCGCGGGAGTCGACCGCGCCAATCTCACCCCCGGGGGCTCCGTCCGGGCGCTCTTCGCCCGGGGCCGTGACCAGGCCGTGGAACTCGGCACCGGCCTCTGACCGCCCGTCGCAGCACGCAGCACGCAGCACGCAGCACCCACCCGCCCCAGCGAAACGAGCCCCCCGCATGCCCTCCTTCGACCTCTCCCGGTACCGCTTCCGCCTCGGCGACGACGACCTCGCCGCCCTCGCGCTGATCGCGACCGGGGAGCCCGTGCCCGAGCAACTCGCCCCGGCGGTCGCCGGGCTGCGCGAGGCCGGGCTGATCTGGCCGGACGGACAGCTCGCCGAGGCGCTGCTTCCGCTGCTCAACGCGCTGCTCGGCCCCTCGGCCATCGTCGGCGTGGAGACCGCCGGCCGCCAGGGCGGGCTGGCGCACGGCCTGCTCGTCGGCGCCGAGGACGTCTTCTCGCACGAGTCGTGGCCCGGGGAGAGCGAGTCGGAGTACGTCCGGGTCGACCGCGACATGGTCGTCTGGGAACTGGCCCGGATGGTGAACCTCCAGCGCCCCGAGGTCCCGCTCACCGGGCTCGCCACCGTCGACGCCACCCTCGGAGCCCTGGACGCGGCGCTGGCCGCGCAGGGCTGGGCCGCCACCCCCGCCGACGAGCCCGCCGCCGTCCGCGCCGCCCTGGCCTCGGCGGGCGGTGTGCACGACCCGGAGCTGTCCCGGCTCACCGAACTCATCGTCCACCTGCGCTGCAGCTGGCGCATGACCGCCGCCTGGCCCGGCCACGACGGCACCGCCCCCGGGGTCACCGCCCGAGGTTTCGCCGTCTGGGACTGCGGCCCCCTCGGCCACTGGCACCGCGCGCTGCCGGCCGAACCCGTCATGGAGGACGCCACCGGCCCCGCCGTGCCGCTGCGGCTCACCCGGGTCCTGCCCAAGGAGATCTGGCAGATGATCGCCGGCCTCCTCCCCGACACCGCCGGGATCACCGGCCCCCCGGCCCTCTAGACCTCCCGTCCGGACCTCCCGTCCGGACCGGCCCCCCGGACCGCCACTCGTCCGTACCGGCCGGCCCTTCAGACCACGTCGGCTCCCCGGGCCGCCCCGTCCGCCGGGGCCCCCGCCCGGTCGGGGGCCGCCGGCGGGGCGCCGGGACCGGCGGCCAGGCGCTGCTGGAGCCGCAGATGGCGGAACTCGTACCGCGCGCCCGACTGGCGCAGCACACCCCTGCGGTGCGCCTCCTCCAGGAAGCGCATCAGCCGCCAGGGCGCCCGGCCGGTCAGGGCCAGCCAGATCCTGGCCGCGCCCAGCCGCCCCCAGGCGCTCAGCGCCAGCGCGGATGTGCCGACCGGCACCCACAGCTCGGTGTGCATGGTGCCCAGCGTGCTGCCCCGCCGCAGCGCCGAGATCAGCACCAGACAGACACCGCCCGCGAGCACGGCGGCGATCGCGCTGCGGGCGAGCGTGGCGGCCCGGTCGGTGCGCAGGGTGCTCTGCGGGCTGGTGGCGCGGATCGTGTCGGAGGGGATGTTCAGGGCGCGGTAGACACCGGAGGCGCAGCCGCCGATCGTGCCGAGGAGCACCCCGAACCCCAGGAGCGGAAGCATCGCGTCCTTCACGACACCGGCGACCGGACGGTGCACCACCCAGCGCAGAACGGGATCAGGCAGCATGCTCACCACGTTGTGGGCGTCCACCGGCCGCCCCCGCCAGCCGGGGTCGTCACCCCTCCAGTCGAGCACCCACTGGCCGCCGCGCTGCCGCAGCTCCACCCTTCCCTCGTACGCGTCGACCGCGCCGTCCCAGGACATCGGGGCGCCCTTCGGCACGGCGAACGGCCGCTCCAGCCCCGCCCGCCGCACCAGGAGAAGCTCGCGCGGCCCGGTCGAGCTGACGGAGCGGCCGCCCCCGTCCGTCCTGTTCAGCCGCCACGCGTCGAGCACCTCGCCGTCCCGCCGGTCGGGAGCCGAGTGGATCTCGTACGCCGCGAAAGCGCCGGTGACCCCGCCGACGGCGGCCGAGGCGGAGACGCCGATCAGCAGACAGGCGGCGAAGCCCCGCAGCAGCCCCCTCCCGAAGCCGCGCACCACGGCGGCGGGGCCGGTGTACTGCCCCATCACCCGCTCCCCGCGCCGCTGACCGGCGAGACAGAGCAGCGAGCCGGCCACCAGGCAGGTGAGGGCCGGGACCGCCTCCGCCCAGTAACCGTAGATCGCGAGTCCGGTGAAGACCATCAGACCGCCGAGCGCGCGCACGGCGCGCGGACCGGTCGGACTGCCCGCCCACGGCAGCCCCAGCGGCAGCGGCCGGCGCGGCAGCCCGGCGACCGCGAACATCATCGCCAGCAGCAGCCCGAAACAGCACCCGTTGAGGAACCAGGAGGCCCGGGGGGTGATCGCACCGCCGAGGCGGAAGCTGATCAGGGGCGGCGCGAACCGGCCGAGCGCCACCGCGACGACCAGGGCGGCGGCGGTCAGCGTCAGGGCCATCCGGGCCAACTGGCGCGGCCCCTGCCGTGACGCGGACGTGGCGGGCAGCAGGAGAGCGAGCCCGAAGGCCAGCCCTGCCAGATCGCCCGCGAAGTTGAACAGGGCGGAGAGCGGGCTGTCCCAGTTGCCGACCACACCGCCTCCGTACACCGCGAGCGGGACCAGCGCCGACGCCGTGGCGATGAGCGCCAGAAGCGCGGGTCCGATCACCCGCAGCGCCCTCGGCATCGCCGCCGGCAGCTCCCACCAGGCGAGCTGCCAGGTGCCGCCGGCTCCGGTGCCGTGGAGCGCCCGCTCCCGGGCCAGGCACCGGAGCCAGCGGTGGGCCGCCTCCGGCCGCCAGACGCCCTCCGTGCCCTCCGCGTCCGCGAAGGCCGCCGGGACGAAGGCGTCCAGCAGATGTCTCTCGATGCTCCCCGCCGTCGGGAAGCGTTCGGTGTCCGCGAGTTCGGCGGGGTCCCTGGAGGTGTCGCCGTAGACCGTGCGCGCCAGCGCGACCATCAGGGGCGAGGCGAGCACCTCGGCCAGGGGCGCGGAGGGCGCGGCGAGGACCGGCGTCCACACCGTGGCGCCCCGGTGGTCCGCCCGCGCCGTGCTCTCCAGATACGCGCCCGCGCCGGCCGGGTCCAGCGGGCGCAGCCGGACGACCTCGGCGGCGGTCAGCACATCGCCGCCGTCCATCGCGCGGGCCCAGTCGGCGGTGCGGCAGGTGAGCAGGACCGGGAGCCGCTCGTCCAGCCCGGCGTTCAGCCGCCGCAGCGCGTCCCGGCGCACGCTCGCCGGGAGTTCGTCGAAGCCGTCGAGCACGGGCAGCACCAGACCCTCGTCCACCAGTTCCCTGGCGAGGGTGCGCTCCCCCCGGACGGCGGCGAGCGGCCGGTACTCCACCGCCAGCCGCTCCGCCAGCCAGCTCTGGAGGGAGGTGGACCGGGGGTCCCAGCTCGCCAGGGTGAAGAGCACCGGCACCGGGCCGCCGGGCCGGCGCGCGGCCAGGACGCCCCGGACGAACTGCACGGCGAGGATGGTCTTCCCCGCCCCCGGCTCGCCCAGCACCACCAGCCGGCCGGCGGGCAGCGACCCGAAGATCTCGACGATGCGCTCCAGCCGCTGGTCGGCGTCGCGGGGCGCGGGCAGCGGCCGTCCGCGGTCGATGTTCCGGCGGTGGTCGGCGAGCGGCGGGCCGACCCGGCGCAGCCCGACATCGAGCGGCGCGGGGTCCTGCAACCGCCGCAGCCGGGCCTCATTGGCCCACTGGATGTCCACGGCCTCGGCCAGGCCGTCGGCCGCCTGCCGCCGGGTGTCGCGCCCGGCCGGGGGCTCGGCCGGCTCGCGCAGCAGATCGCTCGCGAAGGCGCAGACCGCGACGACCGCGGAGACGGCCGAGAGCCACATGGAGGTGGCGTCGATGCCGTTCTCGCCCCGGGCCACGAGCGCGAACCCCAGCGCGACCAGCCCCCCGGCCACCACCCAGAGCCCGACCCGCCGCTGCACACCCGCCTGCCGAAGTGCCCCGCGCATACCGCCGCGCTCCCCTGTCCGCGTTCTCCCCGTCCCCGGGGTGAACGACCCGCCGGGCGGCCGGGTGGCGCGCCCGGGGGAGGCGCGCGGAAGCACACGGGGAGGTACACGACCGGCGGGGCGGTACCCCACGCGCGACGGGCGCGAATCCGCGTGCCGCGGCCACCGCTCCACCGGGGTGAGGCTCGCCGCCGCGCGAGTGGGTGTCGAGAGGGGATTCGCGCGGCGGCGCACGGCTGAGGAACTGCCCATGCGCCCGCCCCGGAGCGGCTGGACGACTCGCCGTCCCGGCCGTGACACGGGTGGTGACCGTGCCCGCTGCGGATCTGTCGCGACCGGCGTGAGGCGAACAGGAACGAGAACGCGAGAGAGCGGGAACCAGTGAGACTGGTTCCCGCTCTCTCGTATCGGCATCCGCACCGCTCAGCGACTGACGACCGCTGAGTGATGGCGAGTGCCCCCGGCAGGATTCGAACCTGCGCACACGGCTCCGGAGGCCGTTGCTCTATCCCCTGAGCTACGGGGGCGCGCTGTCCTCGCCGGGCTTGCGCCCTGCGCGGTGACGGGTAGAACACTACCAGCTCCCACAGGGTGCCTGTGAACAGGTATTTCGGGGCCGGGACGGGCGGGGCGGCGGGGTGTGGGAGGGGAGGGGCGGGTCGCCCGCACGGGGTGGAAGTGGGCAAAACCCGGACGCAGCCCCGCCGGGGGTCCTACTCTCGACATGTGTCAGGCGCGTCCGGCCGTGTGCTCGTTGTCGATGACAACCGGGTCATCCGGCAATTGATCAGGGTCAACCTTGAGCTGGAGGGCTTCGAGGTCGTGACCGCGGCCGATGGTGCCGAGTGCCTGGAGGTCGTGCGGCAGGTCCAGCCCGATGTGGTCACGCTGGACGTGGTCATGCCGCGGCTCGACGGTCTCCGTACCGCGGCCCGGCTCCGCGCCGATCCGCTCACCAGCCATCTGCCCGTCGCGATCATCAGCGCGTGCACGCAGTACGAGGTCGAGAGCGGGATGGCCGCCGGGGTCGACGCCTTTCTCGCCAAACCCTTCGAGCCCGCCGCGCTGGTCCTTCTCGTACGGCAGTTGATGCGCCGGGAGGGCCCGCCGTCCGTGGACGGCAGGCATGGGGCGGGGCGGGCCGGGAGCACGCGCGGTTGACCGCATGGCGAAACCGGTTCGCTCAGCGCCCCCCTCCCTCCCCTAGGCTTGTCCCGTGACCCCCGCCGAGCTGTCCCGTACCGTGCTGCACGCCGTGTGCCGCGCGGTGGAGGACGGTGCTCTGGCGGTGCCCGTGCCGGAGCACATCGGCGTGGAGCGCCCCCGGCCCGGCGGGTGCGGGGACTACGTCACCAATGTCGCGCTGCGGCTCGCCCGCGCGGCCGGGCTCCCGCCGCGCGCCGTCGCCGAGACCCTGCGGGAGCGGATCGCCCTCGATCCGGCCATCGCCTCCGTCGAGATCACCGGACCCGGGTTCCTCAACATCACCCTGGGGGAGGGGTCGCAGCGCGACCTCGTCCGGCGTGTGCTGGAGCAGGGACGGGAGTACGGACACCTGCGCCGGCGGGCGGAGCCGGCGGAGCCGGAGGCCGCCGTCACGGACGACGAGACCCGCGCCCGCCTCTGGCGGCAGACCACCGACCGGCTCCGCCGCACCCAGGGCCTCGCTCCCGCCGGCCGGCCGCCTGCCCTCCCCGTCCCCGCGCCCGCCCACGACCCCGGGCTCGGGAGCGACGCCGTGCGCTGGGGGCTGCTCGCCGCCGCCGCCCACGACCGGCCGAGGCTCGGGGCACCGCTGCTGCGGCAGCACGAGAGCAACCCTCTCTTCACCGTCCGGTACGCCCACTCCCGCGCCCGCGCCCTCACCCGCGCGGCCGGGCGGCTCGGCTTCACCTCCGAGCCGGGGGAGTCCTCCGGGGCGCCCGCCGCCCGGCTCGCCGGACTCATCGCGGACTACCCCGGCGTCCTCGCCTCCGCGGCCCGCCTCCACGCGCCCGACCGGCTCGTTCGGCACCTGGAAACCACCGCTGACGCCCTGCTCGCCTTCCAGCACACGGTGCTGCCCTCGGGCGACGAGAAACCCATGGCCGCCCACCGCTCCCGGCTCGCCCTCGCCGAGGCCGCCGGGACGGTGCTGGCCGGCGGCCTGTCCCTGCTCGGCGTCAGCGCACCCGAACATCTGTGAGAGAGACACCATGAGCCGTTCCGCACACCCCGCCGGGCCCCGCTACGCCGATGTGCTCCCCGAGGGCCACTACTCCGCGCCGCCCGCCGACCTGAACCGTCTCGACCCCAAGGTCTGGGCCCGCTCCGTCGGCCGCACCGACGAGGGTGTCGCCACCGTCGGCGGCCTCGAAGTCACCGCCCTGGCCGAGGAGTTCGGCACCCCCGCGTACATCCTGGACGAGTCCGACTTCCGCTCCCGCTGCCGCGCCTGGGCCGAGGCCTTCGGACCGGACGCCGATGTCTTCTACGCGGGCAAGGCGTTCCTCAGCCGCGCCGTGGTGCGCTGGCTCCACGAGGAGGGCCTCAACCTCGATGTGTGCTCCGGCGGCGAGCTGGCCACCGCGCTCGACGCCGGGATGCCCGCGGAGAACATCGCGTACCACGGCAACAACAAGTCGCCCGAGGAGATCGAGCGCGCCATCCGCGCCGGCGTCGGGCGGATCGTGCTCGACTCCTTCCAGGAGATCGTCCGGGTCGCCCACATCGCCCAGGGCCTCGGCCGCCGCCAGCGCGTCCAGATCCGGGTGACGGTCGGCGTCGAGGCCCACACCCACGAGTTCATCGCCACCGCGCACGAGGACCAGAAGTTCGGCATCCCGCTCGCCGGCGGCCAGGCCGCCGAGGCCGTGCGCCGCGCCCTCACCCTCGACGCGCTGGAGGTCGTCGGCCTCCACTCGCACATCGGCTCGCAGATCTTCGACACCTCCGGCTTCGAGGTCGCCGCCCACCGTGTGATCGGACTGCTGAAGGAGATCCGGGACGAGCACGGCGTCGAGCTGCCCGAGATCGACCTCGGCGGCGGCCTCGGCATCGCGTACACCCCCGACGACGACCCGCGTGAACCGCATCACATCGCCAAGGCGCTCCGGGAGATCGTCACCCGCGAGTGCGAGGCCGCCGGACTGCGCACCCCGCGCATCTCCGTCGAGCCCGGCCGGGCCATCGTCGGCCCCTCCGCCTTCACGCTGTACGAGGTCGGCACCATCAAGCCGCTGGCGGGCCTGCGCACCTATGTCAGCGTCGACGGCGGCATGTCGGACAACATCCGCACCGCGCTGTACGACGCCGAGTACTCGGTCGCCCTGGTCTCCCGGGTCTCCGAGGCCGCGCCCATGCTCTCCCGTGTCGTCGGCAAGCACTGCGAGAGCGGTGACATCGTGGTGAAGGACGCTTTCCTGCCGGCCGACCTCGCGCCGGGCGACCTGATCGCCGTGCCCGCGACCGGCGCGTACTGCCGCTCCATGGCCAGCAACTACAACCACGCGCTGCGACCGCCGGTCGTGGCCGTCGGGGACGGCGCGGCGCGGGTGATCGTCCGGCGCGAGACGGAGGAAGATCTCCTGCGTCTCGACGTCGGTTAATTGAGATAGATGTCTCGCATGCCGGACGGGGGATAGAAACTCTCGTCCGGTAGGTGAGACTGGTCCAATCCTGGAAGTAATGAGAAGCGAGGTCGGATGATGCGTACGCGTCCGCTGAAGGTGGCGCTGCTGGGCTGTGGAGTGGTCGGCTCAGAGGTGGCGCGCATCATGACGACGCACGCCGACGACCTCGCCGCGCGCATCGGCGCGCCGGTGGAGCTCGCCGGGGTGGCCGTGCGCCGGCCGTCCAAGGTGCGCGAGGGGATCTCCCCGGAGCTGATCACCACGGACGCCACCGCGCTGGTCAAACGCGGCGACATCGACGTGGTCATCGAGGTCATCGGCGGCATCGAGCCCGCCCGCACCCTGATCACCACCGCCTTCGAGCACGGCGCCTCCGTGGTCTCCGCCAACAAGGCCCTGCTCGCCGAGGACGGCACCACCCTCTACGCCGCCGCCGAGCAGCACGGCCGGGACCTCTACTTCGAGGCCGCCGTCGCCGGCGCCATCCCGCTGATCAGGCCGCTGCGCGAATCCCTCGCCGGCGACAAGGTCAACCGGGTCCTCGGCATCGTCAACGGCACCACCAACTTCATCCTCGACCGGATGGACAACTCCGGCGCCGGCTACTCCGAGGCGCTCGACGAGGCCACCGCGCTCGGCTACGCCGAGGCCGACCCCACCGCCGATGTCGAGGGCTTCGACGCCGCCGCCAAGGCCGCCATCCTCGCCGGGATCGCCTTCCACACCCGCGTACGCCTCGACGACGTGTACCGCGAGGGCCTGACCGAGGTCACCGCCGCCGACATGGCGTCGGCCCGGCGCATGGGCTGCACCGTCAAGCTGCTCGCCATCTGCGAGCGCGCCGCCGACGGCCGGTCCGTCACCGCGCGGGTGCACCCCGCGATGATCCCGCTCAGCCATCCGCTCGCCTCCGTCCGCGAGGCGTACAACGCGGTCTTCGTCGAGGCGGAGGCCGCCGGGCAGCTGATGTTCTACGGCCCCGGGGCGGGCGGCTCGCCGACCGCGTCCGCCGTCCTCGGCGACCTGGTCGCCGTCTGCCGGAACCGGCTCGCCGGGTCCACCGGTCCGGGCGAGTCCGCGTACAGCCGGCTGCCCGTGAGCCCCATGGGCGAGGTGGTCACCCGCTACCACATCAGTCTCGACGTGGCCGACAAGCCTGGCGTTCTCGCCCAGGTCGCGACGGTCTTCGCCGAGCACGGTGTCTCCATCGACACCGTGCGCCAGCAGAGCCGACCAGATGGCGGTGGCGAGGCATCGCTCGTCGTCGTCACCCACCGCGCGCTCGACGCCGCCCTCTCGGGGACCGTCGAGGCGCTGCGCGAGCTCGACACCGTGCGCGGTGTCGCCAGCATCATGCGTGTTGAAGGGGAGTAAAGGACCCATGACCAGCAAGGGCACCCACCAGTGGCGCGGCATCATCGAGGAGTACCGGGACCGTCTTCCGGTCACGGACACAACGCCGGTCGTCACGCTCCGTGAGGGTGGTACGCCGCTCGTCCCCGCTCAGGTCCTCTCCGAGCGCACCGGCTGCGAGGTGCATCTGAAGGTCGAGGGGGCCAACCCCACCGGGTCCTTCAAGGACCGCGGCATGACCATGGCGATCACCCGGGCGAAGGAGGAGGGGGCCCAGGCGGTCATCTGCGCCTCCACCGGCAACACCTCCGCGTCGGCCGCCGCCTACGCGGTGCGCGCCGGGATGGTCTGCGCGGTCCTGGTCCCGCAGGGCAAGATCGCGCTCGGCAAGATGGGCCAGGCGCTGGTCTACGGCTCGAAGATCCTCCAGGTGGACGGGAACTTCGACGACTGTCTGAATCTGGCCAGGAGCCTCTCCGAGAACTATCCGGTGGCGCTGGTCAACTCGGTGAACCCGTACCGGATCGAGGGGCAGAAGACCGCCTCCTTCGAGATCGTGGACGCGCTCGGCGACGCCCCCGACATCCATGTGCTCCCGGTGGGGAACGCCGGAAACATCACCGCGTACTGGAGGGGTTACCGCGAGTACGCCGCCGACGGCCTCTCCACCCGCACGCCGCGCATGTGGGGGTTCCAGGCCTCCGGCTCCGCGCCCATCGTGCGCGGGGAGATCGTCAAGGAGCCGTCGACCATCGCCACCGCGATCCGGATCGGCAACCCGGCCTCCTGGCAGCAGGCGCTGGCCGCGCGGGACGAGTCGGGCGGGTTCATCGACGAGGTGACGGACCGTGAGATCCTGCGCGCCTACCGGCTGTTGGCCTCGCGGGAGGGCGTTTTCGTCGAGCCCGCGTCGGCCGCCTCGGTGGCCGGTCTGCTCAAGGCCGCCGAGGCCGGGAAGGTGGACCCGGGGCAGCGGATCGTCTGCACCGTCACCGGGAACGGCCTGAAGGACCCGGACTGGGCCGTCGCCGGCGCCCCGCAGCCGGTCACCGTGCCGGTCGACGCCGTCGCGGCGGCCGAGCGGCTCGGACTGGCGTAGCGCTCGGGCCGTCCGCCCGGGTTCCGGGCCGGAACCCGGGCGGGAGCCGCCCCCGGGCGGCTCCCGCGCCGAGGCCCCGTACCGAATCGAGGGCGAAGGAAAGCCCTACCCCGGCGGAATCCGCGCCAAGCGGGGCAACGGCGCACGTAGAGGCACAGGAGGCTTGCGACACGCATCGTGCGCCTGCTGTGCGCCCTATGTCGCCGCAGAACCTTCCTTCGATAGGCTGTACCCAACCCGCCCCGCCGCATATGCCGCGGTGCAGTCGCCGTGATGGCCCCCGGGTACGCGTTCCCCCGAATCCAGCAGCACCCCTGACATCCAGCAGCACCCCGCAGACCGAATCCCCCGGAGCCCGCAGCCACGGAGCCGGAACGTCCCGCAGGCCGTAAACGCCTTGTGGCCAAACGTCAGAACACAGAACATCAGAACGTCTCGCAGTCAGAACCAAGGAGTGTCACGAGCGATGGCCGGTCCAGCGTTCCGCGCCGCCGCCGTCCGAGTGCGCGTGCCCGCCACCAGTGCCAATCTCGGCCCGGGCTTCGACGCCCTCGGGCTGTCCCTGGGGCTCTACGACGATGTCGTCGTCCGGGTCGCGGACTCCGGTCTGCACATCGACATCGCCGGTGAGGGCGCGGCCACGCTGCCCCGCGATGAGAACCATCTGCTCGTACGGTCGCTCCGTACGGCCTTCGACCTGCTCGGCGGGCAGCCGCGCGGGCTGGAGGTCGTCTGCGCCAACCGCATCCCGCACGGCCGCGGACTGGGGTCCTCGTCGGCCGCCATCTGCGCCGGAATCGTCGCCGCCCGCGCGGTGACCATAGGAGGCGACACCCGACTGGACGAAACCGCCCTGCTGGAACTCGCCACCGAGATCGAGGGGCATCCCGACAACGTCGCCGCCTGTCTGCTGGGCGGCTTCACCCTCGCCTGGACCGACTCCGGAGCCGCGCGCGCCATCAGGATGGAGCCCGCCGATTCCGTCGTTCCGGTGGTTTTCGTGCCCGAGAAGCCGGTGCTCACCGAGACGGCCCGCGGACTGCTCCCGCGGACCGTCCCGCATGTGGACGCCGCCGCGAACGCCGGTCGCGCGGCCTTGCTCGTCGAGGCTCTGACCAGGCGTCCCGAGCTTCTGCTGCCCGCCACGGAGGACCGGCTCCACCAGGAGTACCGCGCCCCGGCGATGCCGCAGAGCGTCGACCTGGTCAACCGACTGCGCGCCGACGGCGTCCCCGCGGTCATCTCCGGCGCGGGCCCCACCGTGCTCGCGCTGGCCGAGGAGAGCGCGGCCGACAAGGTCGCGCGACTCGCCGGTGAGGGATGGGCGGCCAACCGGCTCGCCTTCGACACCGCGGGGGCGAGCGTACTGCCGCTCACCCCGGCCGGCGCCGCCTCGTCCGGCGGCGAGATCCCCGCGTAGTCATGCGCGACCACCGGCCGACAGTGGCCGATAAGGCCCGTCGATACGTACCGATGCGCAGTGATGCGCGGTGATTCAGCGTGACACGAGATTGCCGGTGGTGGAGAGGGGGAATGTTTGTTGGAGCCGGTAGTGTTAACCTCAAGTCTGCACCCGAAGCCTTTGCGGCTCGGAGCTTCGTGTCCCGATTCGGGACCGCCAATTCTTCCGGGAGCCTCCCCAACTGCCTGAGCAGCCTGCCTGAGCAGTTTCGAGCACGCTCCGGAACCGGCACGACACCTCCCGCTCCGCCACAAGTGGGCCGAGCAGGGGGACCTCGGGCCGGACTTGCATGTATCTGACTCTCCGCCGCACCACATCCGGCGGGGACCACCGCCCCGGCACGGTCCGCTCAGAGAGACCGCCGTCGGACAGCACAACCGGTCGCCGAGCCAGAAGGCCGACGTCCGCTCCAGGGAAGGACCCTTCGTGAGCGACACCACCGATCTGATGGGCGTGAGCGCCGACAACACCGTCGACACCTCCGCGCCCGCCGCAGGTGCTGCCTCCGGCACCACCTCACGGCGCCGCCGTTCCGGCACCGGCCTTGAGGGCATGGTCCTGGCCGAGCTGCAGCAGGTCGCGTCCGGCCTCGGCATCAGGGGCACCGCGCGTATGCGCAAGAGCCAGCTGATCGAGGTCATCAAGGAGGCGCAGGCCGGCGGCGGAGCCGCCAAGGCCACGGCCTCGGGGGACTCGGCCGCCAAGAGCGCCAAGAGCGCCGAGACCGAGACCAAGCCGAAGCGCCGCGCCACCTCCAAGGCGCGTACGGGTGACACGGCCGCCGCCGCCGAGCCCGCCCCGGCCGCCGCCGAGAAGGCCGCCGCCCAGCAGCAGATCGACATTCCCGGCCAGCCCGCCAGCGACGACCAGCCGGCCGGCGAGCGCCGCCGCCGACGCGCCACCGCGCAGGCGGGCAGCCCGGAGGTCCAGGCCGAGGCCCGGACCGAGACCGCCGCTGTCGACGTCAAGGAGAAGGACGGCGCCCAGCCGGACGCCAAGGCGGACGCCGCCGTCTCCGCCTCCGCCCAGGACGGCGAGGGCCGGCGCGAGCGCGGCCAGCGCGGTGACCGCGGCGACCGTGGTGACCGGGGCGAGCGCGGCGACCGCCGTGAGCGCCAGCGCGACCGCCGCGGCGGCAAGAGCGACGACCAGCAGCAGAGCGGCCAGCGCCAGCAGCAGGGCGGCCAGCGCCAGCAGCAGCCTGGTGGCGGCAGCGCCGCCCAGCAGCAGCAGGACGATGACGACTTCGAGGGCGGCCGCCGCGGCCGCCGGGGCCGTTACCGCGACCGCCGCGGCCGTCGTGGCCGTGACGAGTTCACGAGTGAGCCGCAGGTCTCCGAGGACGACGTCCTGATCCCCGTCGCGGGCATCCTGGACATCCTCGACAACTACGCGTTCATCCGTACGTCGGGCTACCTCCCGGGCCCCAACGACGTCTACGTCTCCCTCGCCCAGGTCCGCAAGAACGGTCTGCGCAAGGGCGACCACGTCACCGGCGCGGTCCGCCAGCCCAAGGACGGCGAGCGCCGCGAGAAGTTCAACGCGCTCGTCCGGCTGGACTCGGCCAACGGCATGGCGGCCGAATCCGGCCGCGGCCGCCCGGAGTTCAACAAGCTCACCCCGCTCTACCCGCAGGACCGGCTCCGGCTGGAGACCGACCCGGGCGTGCTGACCACGCGGATCATCGACCTGGTGTCGCCGATCGGCAAGGGCCAGCGAGGTCTGATCGTGGCCCCGCCGAAGACCGGCAAGACCATGATCCTCCAGGCCATCGCCAACGCCATCACGGTCAACAGCCCCGAGTGCCATCTGATGGTCGTCCTCGTCGACGAGCGCCCGGAAGAGGTCACCGACATGCAGCGGTCGGTGAAGGGCGAGGTCATCTCCTCGACCTTCGACCGCCCGGCCGAGGACCACACCACCGTCGCCGAACTGGCCATCGAGCGCGCCAAGCGCCTGGTGGAGCTGGGGCACGACGTGGTCGTCCTGCTGGACTCCATCACCCGCCTGGGCCGTGCGTACAACCTCGCGGCCCCCGCCTCCGGACGCATCCTCTCCGGTGGTGTCGACTCGACCGCGCTCTACCCGCCGAAGCGCTTCTTCGGCGCCGCGCGCAACATCGAGGACGGCGGCTCGCTGACCATCCTGGCCACCGCGCTGGTCGACACCGGCTCGCGCATGGACGAGGTGATCTTCGAGGAGTTCAAGGGCACCGGCAACATGGAGCTCAAGCTCGACCGGAAGCTCTCGGACAAGCGGATCTTCCCCGCGGTGGACGTGGACGCGTCCAGCACCCGCAAGGAGGAGATCCTCCTCGGCAGCGAGGAGCTGGGCATCGTCTGGAAGCTGCGCCGGGTGCTGCACGCGCTCGACCAGCAGCAGGCGATCGAGCTGCTGCTCGACAAGATGAAGCAGACGAAGTCCAACGCGGAGTTCCTGCTCCAGATCCAGAAGACGACCCCGTCGTCGGGCAACAACAACGACTGACGCACGTCAGCGCCGGACCGCCCCGTCACCGCTCAGGTGACGGGGCGGTCTCATTTCCCGGGGATTTCCGGGGGATTTCCCGGGAAAAGGCGTATCCGGCTGGCCAACGCCTCATAGGGGCACATACGATCGATCAATCCAGGTGGGGGGTTCCAGGGGGATTCCTGGGGGATTTCCGCAGCGCCGGGGTGGATCGCCGCGCCCATGAGGCCCGCGCCGCCGCCCGGACTGCCCGACACTCTTCGCGCCCCGCCACCACCCTCTCCCGGTGGGGCACTCGCGCCCCACCGACCCGACACCCCGAGGTGGTCACCGAGTGCCCAACCGCTCACGTGCCGGCCGGCCGCAGCGCCGGATGAGACATGAGATACCCGCGGTCGCGACCGTGCTGGCCCTGGCCGGCACCGGTCTGCTGGCCTCCGGCGCCCAGGCGGCCGAGCCCGTCCCCGCGCCGACCCCCGCCGCGGCACCGCAGCAGACCGGCGCGCCGTCGCCGCGGGAGCTGACCGAGCGGGTGGCCGACACCCTGAAGGTCCTCCGCTCCGCCGACCGGCCCGCCACCCGGCCGAGCCCGCGGGCCGCCAAGCAGCAGCCCGCGTCCGGCCCCAGCGCCCGCATCATCGGCGGCAAGCACGCCTCGATCGCCTCCGCGCCGTGGATGGCCCAGCTCTACTTCACGGACGCCTGGGGCGACTCCTACTCCTGCGGTGGCGCCGTGATCGCCCCCACCAAGGTCGTCACCGCCGCGCACTGCGTCGACGGCATCAACTGGAAGCGCGACGGCGCGATCGTCACCGGCGCCGACCGGGTGCCCACCGAGTCCGGCAGCGGCCTGAATCTGCACGGCGGGCAGCTCAGCTCCGTACAGCGCCAGTGGCAGCACGCGAAGTACGACGACTGGTCGCTCAACAACGACGTCGCCGTGCTGACCCTGGCCGCGCCCGTCAAGGCCAAGCCGCTGCCCATCATGAAGTCGGGCGACACCGGGCTCTACAAGGCCGGCACCGACGGCAAGGTGTACGGCTGGGGCCTCACCGGCTCCGGCCCGGGCGCCCAGGGCTCCGACCGGCTGAAGGTCGCCGACGCCGACGCCCAGTCCGACGCCAACTGCAAGAAGGCGTACGGATCGAACTTCAAGGCGGGCACGATGTACTGTGCCGGCCGCGCGCCCACCGGCAAGGACAGCACCTCCGAGACCAGCTGCAACGGCGACTCCGGCGGCCCGCTGGTGGCCGGCGGCCGGCTCGTCGGCATCGTCTCCTGGGGCGACCTCAACTGCTCCGCCAAGGGCAAGTACGGCGTCTACGCCAAGGTCAGCGCCTACCAGGCGCAGTTCCGCGCCCGGGCCGCCGACACCAACTGGAGCGGCGACCAGTACGCGGACCTGCTGGCCCGCACCGGCAAGACGCTGTACGCCTGGAACACCAAGAGCGGCAAGACCCTCGCCCGGGGCGCGAACCTCGGCGACTTCAGCGGCGTGAACCTGATGGTCCAGGCCGACCTGAACCGCGACGGCCGGCAGGAGCTGCTCTACCGCTCCTCCGCGGGCGGCGACGTGTACTGGGCCAACGGCTCCGCCCAGCCCAAGCTCGTGACCACCCACTGGCGCAGCCACAAGCAGATCCTGGTCCCCGGTGACCTCACCGGCGACGAGATCGCGGACGTCGTGGTCGTCACCACCTCGGGCAGCGCCTGGATGTACCCGGGCAAGGGCAACGGCACCTTCGGCACCTCCGTCAAGGTCGGCACCGGCTGGAACGAATACAGCATGGTCCGGGGCCGCGGCGACTTCACCGGCGACGGCAAGGCCGATGTCCTCGGCCATGTCCACGGCGGCAAGATCTACGTCCACAAGGGAACCGGCGACGCCAAAAAGCCGTTCTCGGGCCGTGTCCAGATGGGCACCCACAGTGGTCTCAACGCGCTGGCCACCACCGGTGACGTCAACGCCGACGGCCACGCCGATCTGCTCGCCCGCGACATGAAGGGCAAGCTCTGGCTCTACCCGGGCAGCGGCACGTCCTCCGCGATCCTCGGCAAGCGTTCCGAGGTCGCGAGCGGTCTCTCCGGCTACAACCTCTTCGGCTGATCCGCACGGACCGGCCCGTGCGGCACTGATCCGTACGGCGCCGCGTCCGTACCCCCGTGCCCACCGTGCCCACCGCGCTCCCCGCGCTCCCCGCGCGGTGGGCACGGTCCGTTTCCCCCCGGCTCCGCTCCGGGGCCGTTTTCTCACCCTGTTCTCAGCCGCCCGTGCAACCCTTTCCCTCCCCGAGCGGTCTCCCCGGTGGCGGAGCAAGAATTGACAGCACGCACCCGCCGGGCGTGGCCGGCCCGCCAGGGGGCAGCTGAGGAGCAGGAGCCGAAGGAGGCCCATGGGCGAGCAGAGCGGCAGCGGAGGCCGGATAGGCGGCCGTGCCGGGCGGGGCCGCGGAACCGGCTCAGCCGGGCGCCGGGCCGGGCGCCTCACCGTCTGGGCGCTGGCCGGGCTGCTCCTCGCCGGCGGCGCGGGCGCGGGCTATGTGTATGTCACGCTCGACGGCAACATCGAGGGCATCGACATCAACGCCCGGCTCGGCACCGACCGCCCGGAGGACATCGACAACGGCTCCCTGGACATCCTCGTCCTCGGCTCCGACTCCCGCTCCGGCTCCAACGCGCGGTACGGCGGCGACGAGGGCGGCGCCCGCTCCGACACCGCGATGGTGGTGCACCTGCACGACGGCCGCGAGAAGGCGAGCGTGGTCTCCATCCCGCGCGACACCCTCATCACCCGCCCCGCGTGCACCGACGACGACGGCGGAACCGTCCCCGCCGAGAACCGGGCGATGTTCAACACGGCCTACGAGGTCGGCGGGCCCGCCTGCGCCGTGAAGACGGTCGAACGCATGTCCGGCATCCGGATGGACCACTACATCGAGGTCGATTTCTCCGGCTTCAAGAAGCTCATCGACGAGCTGGGCGGGGTGCGCATCACCACCAGCGAACCGATCAGGGACCCGAAGAGCCGTCTCGACCTCGCCGCCGGCACCCACACCCTCGACGGGGAGCAGTCCCTCGGCCTCGTACGGACCCGCAAGAGCGTCGGCGACGGCAGCGACCTCGGCCGCATCCAGCTCCAGCAGGCCTTCATGAAGGCCTTCCTCGCCCAGGTCAAGGACGTGGGCGTGGTCTCCGACCCCACCAGGCTGCTGGACATCGCCAACACCGCCACCCAGGCCATCACCCCCGACTCGGAGCTGGACTCCGTACCCGAGCTGATGAGCTTCGCGCGGGGGCTCAGCGGCCTCAGCCCCTCGGACGTCGACATGGTGACCCTGCCGGTGGAGTACGACCCGGTGAACCCCAACCGGGTGATCCCGCTCAGGGGCGCCGCCCAGCAGGTCTGGACCGCCCTCGGGCTCGACCGGCCCATCCCCGCCGCCGCCCTGAAGGACTCCGCGGGCGACAAGGGCGACGCGGGCACCCTCGTACAGGACAGCCCTCCGCGCCGCACCCAGGAAGCCGCCCCCTGAGCCCCCTCCCTGGGGAGACGGCCCTCCGCGGGGCCCCGGGAATAGTGGGGCGCCCACCCCGGTTTTGGGAGATACGCCCAGTCCTGGCAGACTGGTACGTCGGCCCCGGTTCACGCACGGGCAATCCGCCCGGGCGACCCGGCGCCCTCCCGAAACTAGGAGACACCTTGAAGCGCGACATCCACCCCGAGTACATCGAGACCCAGGTCAGCTGTACCTGTGGCGCCTCGTTCACCACTCGCAGCACCCTCGACACCGGCGCCATCCGCGCCGAGGTCTGCTCCGAGTGCCACCCGTTCTACACGGGCAAGCAGAAGATCCTCGACACCGGTGGCCGCGTGGCCCGCTTCGAGGCCCGCTTCGGCAAGGCTGCCGGCTCCGCCAAGAAGTAGCGAGCCAACAGCGCCGGTTTCCGGCCGCCCCCACACGGGCGGCCGGGACCGGCGCTTTGCCGTCCCGCACACGGTGGTCCGCACCGCCGCCGGGACCCCGCGGCACCAGCCGCTGACAGCCCGGGTATGCGCAGTGCCGTCCCGCGGGAATCGTCGTACGACACCAGGAGCCATCGATGTTCGAGGCGGTCGAGGAACTGATCGGCGAGCACGCCGACCTTGAGAAGAAGCTTGCCGACCCGTCCGTCCACGCGGACCAGGCCAACGCGCGCAAGCTCAACAAGCGGTACGCGGAGCTGACCCCGATCGTCGGCACCTACCGCTCCTGGAAGCGGACCGGCGAGGACATCGAGACCGCCCGGGAGTTCGCCGCCGACGACCCCGACTTCGCCGCCGAGGTCAAGGAGCTGGAGAAGCAGCGCGAGCAGCTCACCGAGAAGCTCCGGCTGCTGCTGGTGCCCCGCGACCCCAGCGACGACAAGGACGTCATCCTGGAGGTCAAGGCCGGTGCCGGAGGCGACGAGTCCGCCCTCTTCGCCGGCGATCTGCTGCGGATGTATCTGCGCTACGCCGAGCGCGTCGGCTGGAAGACCGAGATCATCGACTCCACCGAGTCCGAGCTGGGCGGCTACAAGGACGTCCAGGTCGCCGTGAAGACCAAGGGCGGCCAGGGCGCCACCGAGCCCGGCCAGGGCGTCTGGGCCCGGCTCAAGTACGAGGGCGGGGTGCACCGCGTCCAGCGCGTGCCCGCCACCGAGTCCCAGGGCCGCATCCACACCTCCGCCGCCGGTGTGCTGGTCACACCCGAGGCCGAGGAGATCGACGTCGAGATCAACGCCAACGACCTGCGGATCGACGTCTACCGCTCCTCCGGGCCCGGCGGCCAGTCCGTCAACACCACCGACTCCGCCGTGCGCATCACCCATCTGCCCACCGGTGTCGTCGCCTCCTGCCAGAACGAGAAGAGCCAGCTCCAGAACAAGGAGCAGGCCATGCGTATCCTGCGCTCCAGGCTGCTCGCCGCGGCCCAGGAGGAGGCCGAGAGCAAGGCCGCGGACGCGCGCCGCAGCCAGGTCCGCACCGTGGACCGCTCCGAGAAGATCCGTACGTACAACTTCCCGGAGAACCGCATTTCGGACCACCGCGTCGGCTTCAAGGCGTACAACTTGGACCAGGTGCTCGACGGAGAGCTCGACGCCGTGATCCAGGCCTGCGTGGACGCCGATTCCGCCGCCAAGCTCGCCGCCGCGCAGTAGTACCCACGACCGCGAGTACCCACGACCGCGCAGTAGCCCCAGAACGCTCCCGTACGAACCGGGTGGAGGACCAGTGAACCTGCTGCTTGCCGAGGTGGCCCAGGCCACCCAGCGGCTGGCCGACGCCGGCGTGCCGTCCCCGCGCTTCGACGCGGAGGAGCTGGCCGCGTTCGTCCACGGAGTGAAGCGGGGCGAGCTGCACACCGTCAAGGACGCCGACTTCGACGCCCGCTACTGGGAGACCGTCGCCCGCCGCGAGGCGCGCGAACCGCTCCAGCACATCACCGGGCGCGCCTTCTTCCGCTATCTGGAGCTCCAGGTCGGCCCCGGTGTCTTCGTGCCCCGGCCCGAGACCGAGTCGGTCGTGGGCTGGGCCATAGACGCGGTACGCGCGATGGACGTCGTCGAACCGCTCATCGTCGACCTCTGTACGGGCTCCGGGGCCATCGCCCTGGCCATGGCGCAGGAGGTCCCGCGCTCCCGGGTGCACGCCGTCGAACTCTCCGACGACGCGCTCGGCTGGGCCCGCAAGAACGCCGACGGCTCCCGGGTCACCGTCCACCAGGGCAACGCGCTCACCGCCCTGCCCGAACTGGACGGCCAGGTCGACCTGGTGATCTCCAACCCGCCGTACATCCCGCTCACCGAGTGGGAGTACGTCGCCCCCGAGGCCCGCGACCACGACCCGGAGATGGCCCTGTTCTCCGGCGAGGACGGCCTCGACACCATCCGCGGCATCGAGCGCACCGCCCACCGGCTGCTGCGCCCCGGCGGCCTCGTCGTCATCGAGCACGCCGACACCCAGGGCGGCCAGGTGCCGTGGATCTTCAGCGAGGAATCCGGCTGGGCGGACGCGGCCGACCACCCCGATCTCAACAAGCGCCCGCGCTTCGCCACCGCCCGCAAGGCGATGCCGTGACGACGACCGTGTACGTGTACGAGGAGGCCCCCTGATGGCTCGGCGATACGACTGCAACGACGCGAGCGACCGCGCGACCGGCCTGCGCGAGGCCGTGTCGGCGGTACGCCGCGGTGAGCTGGTCGTGCTGCCCACCGACACCGTCTACGGCGTCGGCGCGGACGCCTTCGGCTCGGAGGCGGTGGCCGATCTGCTCGCCGCCAAGGGGCGCGGCCGGAATATGCCGACGCCGGTTCTCATCGGCTCCCCGAACACCCTCCACGGGCTGGTCACGGACTTCTCCGAGCAGGCCTGGGAGCTGGTCGACGCCTTCTGGCCGGGGGCGCTCACCCTGGTCGCCCGGCACCAGCCGTCGCTCCAGTGGGATCTGGGGGACACCCGGGGCACCGTCGCGATCCGGATGCCGCTGCACCCGGTCGCGATCGAGCTGCTCACCGAGACCGGGCCGATGGCGGTCTCCTCCGCCAACCTCACCGGGCACCGGTCGCCGGAGGACTGCGACGCCGCGCAGGAGATGCTCGGCGACTCGGTCTCCGTCTACCTCGACGGCGGCCCGACCCCCGGGATCGTCCCGTCCTCGATCGTCGATGTCACCGGCGAGCTCCCGGTCCTGCTGCGGGCCGGCGCGCTCGACGCGGACGAGCTGCGCAAAGTCGTACCCGACCTCGAGGTGGCCCCTTGATCGTCCCCGAGGGGCGTGGCATAGGCACGGAGCACTGCTTCCGCATCCTCCACGTCAGCACCGGCAATGTCTGCCGCTCGCCGATCACCGAGCGGCTGACCAGGCATGCCCTGAGCGACCGCCTGGGCTCCCTGGTGAGCAGCGGGCTCGTGGTGGAGAGCGCGGGGACCTGGGGGCACGAGGGGGCCCCGATGGAGGCCAACGCGGAGATCGTGCTCGCCGATTTCGGGGCGGACGCGAGCGGGTTCGTGGGGCGGGAGCTGCTGGACGAGCATGTGATCCGGGCGGATCTGGTGCTCACGGCGACCCGGGACCACCGGGCGCAGGTGATCTCGATGGGGCACTCGGCGGGGCTGCGGACCTTCACGCTGAAGGAGTTCACCCGGCTGGTGCGGGCGATCGATCCGGCGACGCTGCCGGACGCGCGCGACGAAGGGGTGGTGGAGAGGGCGAGGGCGCTGGTGAGGGCGGCGGCGGCGCTGCGGGGGTGGTTGTTGGCTCCGAGCCCGGACGCGGATGAGGTGTACGACCCGTACGGGGCGCCGATCACCTTCTTCCGCTCGATCGGGGACGAGATCAACCAGGCCCTGGACCCGGTGGTCACGGCCCTCACGGGCATCCCGGCTCCCACCTGCCGCTAGGCCGTCCCTTTCGGCTCGGGCCGGGCTCGCGGGCCCTGGCACGCGCCTCGCGGTCGCCGGCGCCGGGGCGTGGGCTCCGTCCTCCGCCTCGCGACCCAGGACCCCGGCCCCCGCTCATCGACCCGACCCGATCCGAAAGCCCCCCACCCTCCCGGGGCCCTCGCGCCTCCATCGCCGACGGGGCTCGGGCGCGCTGCCCCGCCGTCTCCACCGCCCCACCCGAGGACGGCAACCCGGACGATTTCAGCCTGTCCGGCGTGTGAGGACGGCCCCGGCGTCAGGGGTGGCCCGAGCATTCTCAGCCTGTCCGGCGTGTGAGGGCGGCCCCGGCGTCAGGGGTGGCCCGAGCATTCTCAGCCCGTCCGGCGATTGAGGACGGACCCCGCGCCACGGGAGAGCCGCAGCGAACCCGGCCCGCCCGGGCCCGGAGGGCCACCGCTGTCCCGTCCGGGGGCCCCAGGAGTGGGGCGGGCATACATTGGAGGCGGAACGAGACACACCGCTCGGCATGGAGCACACCATGACCGCCAGCACCGCACCCCCCTTCGCCGACCTCCCCACCCTGCACCACCAGGACCCCGAGATCGCCGACATCATCCTCGCCGAGGCCGCCCGCCAGGCCACCACCCTCCAGCTGATCGCCGCCGAGAACTTCACCTCCCCGGCCGTGCTCGCCGCCCTCGGCTCCCCCCTGGCGAACAAGTACGCCGAGGGCTACCCGGGCGCCCGTCACCACGGCGGCTGCGCCCTGGTCGACACCGCCGAGCGGATCGCCCGTGAGCGGGCCACCGCGCTCTTCGGAGCCGCGCACGCGAACGTACAGCCGCACTCCGGCTCCTCGGCCGTCCTGGCGGCGTACGCGGCCCTGCTCAGCCCCGGTGACACCGTCCTCGCCACGGCGCTGGCGCACGGCGGCCACCTCACCCACGGCTCCCCGGCGAACGTCTCCGGGCGCTGGTTCGACTTCGTCGGCTACGGCGTCGACCCCGTGACCGGCCTGATCGACTACCCGCGGGTCCGCGCCCTCGCCCGCGAGCACCGCCCCCGGGCGATCGTCTGTGGCTCGATCTCCTACCCCCGCCACCCCGACTACGCCCTCTTCCGGGAGATCGCGGACGAGACCGGCGCGTATCTGATCGCCGATTCCGCCCACCCGATGGGCCTGATCGCGGGGGGTGCCGCCCCCAGCCCCGTCCCGTACGCGGATGTGGTCTGCGCCACCACCCACAAGGTCCTGCGCGGCCCGCGCGGCGGGATGATCCTCTGCGGGGAGGATCTGGCCGAGCGCGTCGACCGCGCGGTGTTCCCGTTCACCCAGGGCGGCGCCCAGATGCACACCGTCGCCGCGAAGGCCGTCGCCTTCGGCGAGGCGGCGACCCCGGCCTTCACGGCCTACGCCCACCAGGTGGTCGCCAACGCCCGGGTCCTCGCCGCCGCCCTGGAGGCCGAGGGCTTCGGCCTCCTCACCGGCGGCACCGACACCCATCTGATCGGCCTGGACCCCTCCCCGCTCGGCACGGACGGCAGGACCGCCCGGGCCAGGCTCACCGCGGCCGGTCTGGTCCTGGACACCTGCGCCCTGCCGGCGGGCGACGGACGCGGCATCCGGCTGGGCACCGCCGCCCTCACCACCCAGGGCATGGGGGAGCCCGAGATGGCCGAAATCGCCGCCCTGCTCACCCGCGCGGTGCGCTCCGCGGACGGCCCGTCGCCGAGGGTACGTGCGCAGGTCCGCGAGCTTGCGGGTAGATTTCCGCCCTATCAGGGGTAGCCGCAGTCCTGTGGAACCGTTCCCCGGCACCCGTATGTCCTCGACCATGTGGCCACCACAGCTAGGGTGTGGGGCTGAGATGGCCAGCGATTCCTGTGGGGCAGCCCGTGCGTGATTACCTGCTGACGCTCTGTGTCACGGCCGCGGTGACCTATCTGCTCACCGGTCCGGTGCGGAAGTTCGCCATCGCGACCGGGGCGATGCCGGAGATCCGTGCCCGAGACGTCCACCGAGAACCGACTCCGCGGCTCGGCGGCATCGCCATGTTCTTCGGCCTCTGCGCCGGACTGCTGGTCGCCGACCACCTCCAGAACCTGAACAGCGTCTTCGAGCTGTCCAACGAGTCCCGGGCCCTGCTCTCGGGCGCCGCCCTGATCTGGATCATCGGTGTCCTGGACGACAAGTTCGAGATCGACGCCCTGATCAAGCTCGGCGGCCAGATGATCGCCGCCGGTGTGATGGTGATGCAGGGTCTGACGATCCTGTGGATTCCCGTCCCCGGCGCGGGCATGGTCTCGCTGACCGACTGGCAGGGCACCCTGCTCACCGTGGCGCTGGTGGTGGTCACCATCAACGCGGTGAACTTCGTGGACGGCCTCGACGGTCTCGCCGCCGGCATGGTCTGCATCGCCGCCGCCGCGTTCTTCCTCTACGCGTACCGGATCTGGTACAGCTACGGCATCGAGGCCGCCGCCCCCGCGACCCTCTTCACCGCGATCCTCATGGGCATGTGCCTGGGCTTCCTGCCGCACAACATGCACCCCGCGCGGATCTTCATGGGCGACTCGGGCTCGATGCTGATCGGCCTGGTGCTGGCCGGTGCCGCGATCTCGCTGACCGGCCAGGTCGACATGGACGCCCTGAGGCTCTTCGAGGGCGGCAGCGACCGTGATGTCACCCACGCCGCGCTGCCGGTCTTCATCCCGCTGCTGCTGCCGCTGACGATCATCGCGATCCCGCTGGCCGACCTGGTGCTGGCGATTGTCCGCCGCACCTGGAACGGCCAGTCCCCGTTCGCCGCCGACCGGGGCCATCTGCACCACCGGCTGCTGGAGATCGGGCACTCCCACAGCAGGGCGGTGCTGATCATGTACTTCTGGTCGGCGCTGATCGCCTTCGGGGTGGTCGGCTACTCCGTGCACTCGGCGTCCCTGTGGATCGTGATGGTGGTCGTCGGGCTGAGCGCGGTGGGCCTGGTCCTGCTGCTGATGCCGCGCTTCACCCCGCGCGCCCCCCGGTGGGCCCAGTCCTTCGTCCCGCCGCGCTACCGGCGCCGCAAGTTCCCTGCGGGGACGGCGACTTCACCCGAGCCGGGGGACGGCTCCGGGGCCCCCGGGGCGCCCGTGGAGGGCTCCGCCGGGGCGGCGGACGCGGAGGGCGGCACGGCCCCCGGGGGAGCGGGTGAGCGGCCGGAGCGGCCTCCCGTGCCGGCGGGTGTCAACGGGGCGACCGCCCTGGGTGCCCGCTCCCGCGCTCCCCACCGGCGGAAGGCCGGAACGCGCGGCTGACGTTTCCGTCCTTTTGTGGGCAATAGCACAGAAGTCCATACCCATTCTGTGCACACACGGGCGCATTACCTCTCATGTGTGATAGCTGGCACACGCCTGGGTAAAGACCTCATCAAATAGTTTGTGATACGGTTCACGAGAACCGGCGACAGCGCCGAAGGACCGTGGTGCGACGGTCCTTTGGCCCCGAGGACCCGACTCGGATCCGGATTACGCTCGTCCATGACGACACACCACTGCCATTCCCCCCAGGAAGCGGAGCTGCCGCCATGCCGTCCAACGACGCCCGCACATTCCTCCAGATCGCCGTACCCCCAGCCGCCACCGGCGTCATCGCCGCCGTGGTCAGCGCTGTGGTGGCCGGCGGCAAGGGGGCTCTCGGCGCGATCATCGGCACCCTGGTGGTCATCGGTTTCATGGGGATCGGCATGGTGGTCCTCCAGCGGACGGCCAAGTCACTCCCGCACCTGTTCCAGGCCATGGGACTGATGCTCTACATGGCGCAGCTGCTGCTGCTCTTCATGCTGATGGCCCTGCTCAAGGACACCACGGCGTTCGATTTCAAGGCCTTCGCCTTCTCGCTGCTCGCGGCGACCATCGTCTGGGTCGCGGCCCAGGCCCGCTACTTCATGAAGGCCAAGATCGTCTATGTCGAACCTGAGTCCTCGAAGGGCGAGACGACCCAGAAAACGGGGTCGCCGTCGTGAAGGGTAGGGCCGGTATAAAGAGCCGTTCGCGATCCTGCTATCGTCCGGTGCCAACTACTGCGGCACAGCGGGCGCGGGCATCTGAGCTGACGCCTGCTCATTCGCGAGGCTCCATGCCCGCCAGCCGCCCTCACATCCGTAACACCAGTCCAGTGCCGAACCGCGGCTGCGCGCCGCGCCGACACAACGAGGTTGCCGTACCCATGCGCCACGCTGAAGGAGCCCGCGGTGAGTGCTGACCCCCAGATGCTCGCCTTCGACCCGAACTGTCAGATCTTCTCCGGGTGCGGGTTCCCAGCGCCGGGCCTGCACACGTTCATGTACGAGCCCATCTTCACGGTGTCGGGCTTTGAGTTCACCAAGCCGATGCTGCTCGCTTTCATCGGCTCTTTCCTGATCATCGGTTTCTTCTGGGCCGCTTTCAGCAAGCCGAAGCTCGTGCCCGGAAAGCTCCAGATGATCGGTGAGGCCGGGTACGACTTCGTCCGCCGCGGCGTCGTCTACGAGATCATCGGCAAGAAGGACGGCGAGAAGTACGTCCCGCTGATGGTGTCGCTGTTCTTCGTCGTATGGATCATGAATCTCTGGTCCATCATTCCGTTCGCCCAGTTCCCGGTCACCTCGCTGATCGCCTTCCCGGCGGGTCTCGCGCTGATCGTGTACGTGCTCTGGGTCAGCCTGACCTTCAAGAAGCACGGTTTCGCGGGCGGTTGGAAGAACATCCTGGGCTACGACAAGAACCTGGGAGCGATCCTGCCCCTGGTGATGGTCCTGGAGTTCTTCTCCAACATGATCATCCGCCCGTTCACGCACGCGGTCCGGCTCTTCGCGAACATGTTCGCCGGCCACATGCTGATCGTGATGTTCACCCTGGCGACCTACTACCTGATGAACGGCTTCGGCTTCGTCTACGCCGGCGCGTCCTTCGTCATGGTCCTGGCGATGATCGTCTTCGAGCTCTTCATCCAGGCGGTCCAGGCGTACGTCTTCGTGCTTCTGGCCTCCAGCTACATCCAGGGCGCCATCTCCGAGCACCACTGAGCCAGCTCCCACCCCTCCAGACCAGCAGTCGTCCGGTGGCCAACCCCCACCGGGACATTGAAAGAGAAGGAAGAACCGGCATGTCCGCTCTCCAGACCCTCGCCGCCGAGAACGCCGTCTCCGGCAACGTCAACGCTGTCGGCTACGGCCTCGCCGCGATTGGCCCCGGCATCGGCGTCGGCATCATCTTCGGTAACGGCACCCAGGCCCTCGCCCGTCAGCCCGAGGCCGCTGGTCTGATCCGTACCAACCAGATCATGGGTTTCGCCTTCTGTGAGGCGCTTGCCCTCATCGGCATCGTCATGGGCTTCGTCTTCAAGTAAGCCGACCGACAGCCCAATCTCTTTTCACGGAAGGCACTGATGTGATCGCTCAGTTCAATCTTGCGGCGGTGGAGGAGCAGCCTCCGCTCATCCCGCATCTCGACGAGCTCATCATCGGCCTGATCGCGTTCGCCATCGTCTTCTTCTTCCTCGCCAAGAAGCTCCTCCCGAACATCAACAAGGTTCTGGAAGAGCGTCGGGAAGCCATCGAGGGCGGCATCGAGAAGGCCGACGAGGCGAAGACCGAGGCCGAGAGCGTACTGGAGCAGTACAAGGCCCAGCTCGCCGAGGCTCGTCACGAGGCCGCTCGACTGCGCCAGGAGGCGACCGAGCAGGGCACCGCGATCATCGCGGAGATGAAGGCCGAGGGCCAGCGGCAGCGTGAGGAGATCATCGCGGCCGGTCACGCCCAGATCGAGGCCGACCGCAAGGCTGCGGCGGCCGCGCTCCGCCAGGACGTGGGCAAGCTCGCCACCGACCTGGCCGGCAAGCTCGTCGGTGAGTCCCTGGAGGACCACGCCCGCCAGAGCCGCACCATCGACCGCTTCCTCGACGAGCTCGAGGACGGCGCATCGAAGGCCGAGGCAACCCGATGAACGGAGCGAGCCGGGAGGCACTGGCTGCCGCACGCGAGTCCCTCGACGCGCTGACGGACAACACGTCCGTCGACGCGGCGAAGCTCGCCGAGGAGCTGGCTGCCGTCACCGCCCTGCTCGACCGCGAGGTCTCGCTGCGTCGGGTCCTGACCGACCCGGCGCAGTCCGGCGAGGCCAAGGCCGAGCTGGCGGGCCGCCTGCTGGGCGGACAGGTGGGCGGCGAAGCCGCCGACCTGGTCTCCGGCATGGTCCGTGCCCGCTGGTCGCGCTCCCGCGACCTGGTCGACGGTCTTGAGGAGCTGGCGGCCACCGCCGACCTCACCGCCGCCCAGCAGGCGGGCAAGCTCGACGACGTCGAGGACGAGCTGTTCCGGTTCGGCCGGATTCTCGACTCGAACGGCGGACTGCGGTCCGCGCTCACCGACCGCTCGGCCACCGTCGCCGCCAAGGCCGAGCTGCTGCGCAGCCTGCTGGGCGGCAGGGCCAACCCGGTCACCGAGCGTCTGGTCGTCCGGCTCGTCACCAAGCCCCGTGGACGTAGCCTGGAGGCGGGACTCGACTCCCTGTCCAAGCTCGCCGCGGCGCGCCGGGACCGGATGGTCGCCGTCGTCACCTCGGCGGTGCCCCTCAGTGACCAGCAGCGGGAGCGCCTCGGCGCCGTGCTCGCGAGGGTCTACGGCCGGCAGATGCACCTGAACCTGGACGTGGACCCCGAGGTCCTCGGCGGGATCTCGGTGCGGGTCGGCGAGGAGATCATCGACGGCACGATCGCGGACCGTCTCGGCGAGGCGACTCGCCGTATGGCCGGCTGACAGCCGCCACCAACTGAACATCACGGCATACGAGCAGTACCAGCGGCCCGGTTGGGCCGTGCAGAGATTGCAGAAGATTCCTGGGGGTCGGCCCCCAGACCCCCTTAAGAAACTTCGGGCCCAACAAGGAGAGCAGGGAACCCAGATGGCGGAGCTCACGATCCGGCCGGAGGAGATCCGGGACGCGCTGGAGAACTTTGTCCAGTCGTACAAGCCGGACGCGGCCTCGCGCGAGGAGGTCGGTACGGTCAGCGTGGCCGGCGACGGTATCGCCAAGGTGGAGGGACTTCCCTCGGCCATGGCGAACGAGCTGCTGAAGTTCGAGGACGGAACCCTCGGCCTCGCCCTCAACCTTGAGGAGCGGGAGATCGGTGCGATCGTCCTCGGCGAGTTCAGCGGTATCGAGGAGGGTCAGCCGGTCACCCGTACCGGCGAGGTCCTGTCCGTAGCCGTCGGCGAGGGCTACCTGGGTCGCGTCGTCGACCCGCTCGGCAACCCGATCGACGGCCTCGGCGAGATCGAGACCGAGGGACGCCGCGCCCTCGAACTGCAGGCCCCCGGCGTCATGATCCGCAAGTCGGTTCATGAGCCGATGCAGACCGGCTACAAGGCCGTCGACGCCATGGTGCCGATCGGCCGCGGTCAGCGTCAGCTGATCATCGGTGACCGCCAGACCGGCAAGACCGCCCTGGCCGTCGACACGATCATCAACCAGCGTGACAACTGGCGCTCCGGCGACGTGAACAAGCAGGTCCGCTGCATCTACGTCGCCATCGGCCAGAAGGGCTCCACCATCGCGTCCGTGCGCGGCGCGCTGGAGGAGGCCGGTGCCCTGGAGTACACGACCATCGTCGCCGCCCCGGCGTCCGACCCGGCCGGCTTCAAGTACCTGGCGCCCTACACCGGCTCGGCCATCGGCCAGCACTGGATGTACCAGGGCAAGCACGTCCTGATCATCTTCGACGACCTGTCGAAGCAGGCCGACGCCTACCGTGCCGTGTCGCTGCTGCTGCGCCGCCCGCCGGGCCGTGAGGCCTACCCGGGTGACGTCTTCTACCTGCACTCGCGTCTGCTGGAGCGCTGCGCCAAGCTCTCCGACGACCTGGGCGCCGGCTCGATGACCGGTCTGCCGATCGTCGAGACCAAGGCCAACGACGTCTCGGCGTTCATCCCGACCAACGTCATCTCCATCACCGACGGCCAGTGCTTCCTGGAGTCCGACCTGTTCAACGCCGGTCAGCGCCCGGCCCTGAACGTCGGTATCTCGGTCTCCCGAGTCGGTGGCTCCGCGCAGCACAAGGCCATGAAGCAGGTCTCCGGCCGTCTCCGCGTGGACCTCGCCCAGTTCCGTGAGCTGGAGGCGTTCGCCGCCTTCGGTTCCGACCTGGACGCGGCCTCCAAGGCGCAGATGGAGCGCGGCAAGCGCATGGTCGAGCTGCTCAAGCAGGGCCAGTACCAGCCGATGCCCGTCGAGGAGCAGGTCGTCTCCGTCTGGGCCGGTACCACCGGCAAGATGGACGACGTCCCGGTCGAGGACATCCGCCGCTTCGAGTCCGAGCTGCTGGAGCACCTGCGCCGCGAGCGCAAGTCCCTGCTCACCAGCATCGCCGAGGGCGGGAAGATGTCGGACGACACCCTGACCGCGGTCGGTGACGCGATCGCCGCCTTCAAGCGCCAGTTCGAGACCTCGGACGGCAAGCTTCTGGGCGAAGACGCTCCGGTCAGCACCAGCAAGTGACGACGGAAGGGACCTGACTCATGGGAGCCCAGCTCCGGGTCTACAAGCGTCGCATCAAATCCGTCACCGCGACCAAGAAGATCACCAAGGCGATGGAGATGATCGCCGCCTCGCGCATCGTCAAGGCGCAGCGCCAGGTGGTGGCCTCCACCCCGTACGCGACCGAGCTCACCCGCGCGGTGACGGCGGTGGCGACCGGGTCGAACACCAAGCACCCGCTCACCACCGAGGTGGAGGCGCCGGTCCGCGCCGCGGTCCTGCTCATCACGAGCGACCGCGGTCTGGCCGGCGGCTACTCGGCCAACGCCATCAAGGCGGCGGACGCGCTCACCGAGCGGCTCCGGGGCGAGGGCAAGGAGGTCGACAGCTACATCGTCGGCCGCAAGGGTGTCTCGTACTACGGCTTCCGTGAGCGCAAGGTCATGGAGTCGTGGACCGGGTTCACCGACAACCCGACCTACGCGGACGCCAAGAAGGTCGCGGGTCCGCTGATCGCGGCGGTCCAGCAGGACACGGCCGAGGGCGGCGTGGACGAGCTCCACATCGTCTTCACCGAGTTCATCTCGATGCTGACGCAGACGCCGGTGCAGAACCGGCTGCTGCCCCTCAGCCTGGAGAACGCGGCCGATGAGAGCACGGGCAAGGGCGAGATCCTGCCCCTGTTCGACTTCGAGCCGTCGGCGGAGGACGTCCTCGACGCCCTGCTGCCGCGCTATGTCGAGAGCCGGATCTACAACGCGCTGCTCCAGGCCGCTGCCTCCAAGCACGCCGCCACCCGCCGCGCGATGAAGTCGGCGACCGACAATGCCGGAGAGCTGATCAAGTCTCTCTCCCGGCTTGCCAACGCGGCCCGCCAGGCCGAAATCACCCAGGAAATCAGCGAGATCGTCGGTGGAGCCAGTGCCCTTGCCGACGCGACCGCGGGGAGTGACAAGTAATGACGACGACAGTTGAGACGGCCGTTGCCACGGGCCGCGTCGCCCGGGTCATCGGCCCGGTCGTCGACGTGGAGTTCCCCGTCGACGCGATGCCGGAGATCTACAACGCGCTGACCGTCGAGGTGGCCGACCCGGCCGAGGACGGCAAGCTCAAGAAGCTGACGCTGGAGGTCGCCCAGCACCTCGGTGAAGGCGTGATCCGCGCGATCTCGATGCAGCCCACCGACGGTCTGGTCCGCCAGGCCCCGGTGACCAACACCGGCGAGGGCATCACCGTCCCCGTGGGTGACTTCACCAAGGGCAAGGTGTTCAACACCCTCGGTGAGGTGCTGAACGTCCCCGAGGCGAACAAGGACATCACCGAGCGGTGGCCCATCCACCGCAAGGCGCCCAGCTTCGACCAGCTCGAGTCCAAGACCGAGATGTTCGAGACCGGGATCAAGGTCATCGACCTTCTCACCCCGTACGTCAAGGGTGGAAAGATCGGCCTGTTCGGTGGTGCCGGTGTCGGCAAGACCGTGCTGATCCAGGAGATGATCTACCGCGTCGCCAACAACCACGACGGTGTGTCGGTCTTCGCCGGCGTCGGTGAGCGCACCCGTGAGGGCAACGACCTCATCGACGAGATGAGCGAGTCGGGCGTCATCGACAAGACGGCGCTCGTCTTCGGCCAGATGGACGAGCCCCCGGGCACCCGTCTGCGCGTCGCCCTGGCCGGTCTGACCATGGCGGAGTACTTCCGCGATGTGCAGAAGCAGGACGTGCTCTTCTTCATCGACAACATCTTCCGGTACACCCAGGCCGGTTCCGAGGTGTCCACCCTGCTCGGCCGTATGCCGTCCGCGGTGGGTTACCAGCCGAACCTGGCGGACGAGATGGGTCTCCTCCAGGAGCGCATCACCTCGACCCGCGGTCACTCGATCACCTCGATGCAGGCGATCTACGTCCCCGCGGACGACCTGACCGACCCGGCCCCGGCCACCACCTTCGCCCACCTCGACGCGACGACGGTTCTCTCCCGTCCGATCTCCGAGAAGGGCATCTACCCGGCCGTGGACCCGCTGGACTCCACGTCCCGCATCCTGGACCCGCGCTACATCGCGCAGGAGCACTACGACGCCGCCACGCGCGTCAAGGGAATCCTGCAGAAGTACAAGGACCTCCAGGACATCATCGCGATTCTCGGTATCGACGAGCTGGGCGAGGAGGACAAGATCGCTGTCCACCGTGCCCGTCGCGTGGAGCGCTTCCTGTCCCAGAACACCCACGTCGCCAAGCAGTTCACCGGCGTGGACGGCTCGGACGTGCCGCTCGACGAGTCGATCGCCGCGTTCAACGCGATCTGCGACGGAGAGTACGACCACTTCCCCGAGCAGGCGTTCTTCATGTGCGGTGGCATTGAGGACCTCAAGGCCAACGCCAAGGAGCTGGGCGTCTCCTGAGTCGACGGACTCTCCCGGGGGGCGGGACTCGTCCCGCCCCCCGGGGTTCTCGCCCTCGTACCCGGCCGTGAAATGCCGGGGAAAGGGGCCCGGGCGCTTCGGCGCCCGGAGCCCCATTAGACTTTGACCCAACACCCGGCATCATCGCCGGGTGGTGACCCGAGGAGCCACCCTTGGCTGCTGAGCTGCATGTCGAGCTGGTCGCCGCGGACCGGCAGGTCTGGTCCGGTGAGGCCACGCTGGTCGTCGCGCGCACCGCGTCCGGCGACATCGGTGTCATGCCCGGTCACCAGCCGCTTCTCGGTGTGCTGGAGTCGGGCCCGGTGACCATCCGTACCAGTTCCCCCGAGGGAGCCGGCACGGTGGTCGTCGCTGTGCACGGCGGTTTCATCTCCTTCGCCGACAACAAGCTGTCGCTGGTGGCGGAGATCGCCGAGCTGGCGGATGAGATCGATGCCCAGCGCGCCGAGCGTGCGCTGGAGCGCGCCAAGTCGGACGAGGACGCCGCCGCCGAGCGCCGTGCCGATGTCCGGCTGCGTGCGGTGGCGGTGCGCTAGCACCCCGCCGACAGTCGTTACCCTCAGCCGCGGCCCGGACTGGAGACCTCCAGACCGGACCGCGGCTGAGGCAATGCAGGTGCGTCATGGATGGCGTTGGGGACGATGCGAGGAGGTCGGTGGAATTGTTCCTCGCGGTGCTGGTGAGCATTCTGGCGCTGGTCGCCCTGGTGGGGATCGGGCTGTTCGTCTTCGGGCTGCGCCGGCGGCTGATCCAGCGCTCCGGAGGTACGTTCGACTGCTCGCTGCGGTGGAACCTCCCCGAGGAGCCCGGTACCGGCCCCTCGGGCGCGCCCTCCGGCAAGGGCTGGGTCTACGGCGTCGCCCGCTACAGCGGTGACCGGATCATGTGGTTCCGGGTATTCTCGTACGCGCCCCGTCCGCGCCGTGTCCTGGAGCGCTCGGCCATCGAGGTCGTCGCCCGCCGCACCCCGGAGGGCGAGGAGGAGCTGGCGCTGCTCTCCGACGCCGTCGTGCTGGGCTGTCTGCACCGCGGGGTCCGGCTGGAGCTGGCGATGAGCGAGGACGCGCTCACCGGCTTTCTCGCCTGGCTGGAGGCCGCTCCCCCCGGCCAGCGGGTGAATGTGGCCTGAGCCCTCCGCGGGCGGGCCGTACGAAGGGGCCGGGGGATCGCCCCGGCCCCTTCTCTCTGCCACCGGCTGTTCCGAGCCCGGTGTGTATCAGTGGACCGCTACGGCTTGAGGCCGTTGTCCATCGCGGTGATCAGCTCACCGTTGCTGGTGTCGCCGCTCAGGTCCCAGGCGAAGGAACCGCCGAGGTTCTGGCTCTTGACCCAGCTCATCTTGCTGGTGAGGGTCGCCGGGGTGTCGTAGCTCCACCAGTTGTTGCCGCACTTGGCGTAGGCGGTGCCGCCGATGGTCCCGGTGGCGGGGCAGGTGTTCTTGAGGACCTTGTAGTCCTCGAAGCCGGGCTCGTAGGTGCCCGCGGCCGGTCCGGTCGCGGTGCCGCCCGGGGTCGCCTGGGTGACGCCCGTCCAGCCGCGGCCGTAGAAGCCCACGCCGAGGAGCAGCTTCTCGGACGCCACGCCCTTCGCCTTCAGCTTGGCGATCGCCGCCGCCGAGTTGAAGCCCTCCTGCGGGATGCCGGGGTAGGAGGTGAGGGGCGAGTGCGGGGCCGTCGGACCCTGGGCCGCCCAGGCGCCGAAGAAGTCGTACGTCATCACGTTGTACCAGTTGAAGAACGGTGCGGCGCCCGCGTAGTCAGCCTTGTCGATCTTGCCGCCGTTGGAGGCGTCGGCGGTGATCGCAGCGGTGAGCAGGTAGTTGTTGCCGACCTTGGCACGGAACGCCTGCGCCATGGTCTTGATGACCGCGGGGCCGCTGCTGTCGCAGGTCAGACCGCAGGCGTTGGGGTACTCCCAGTCCAGGTCGATGCCGTCGAACACATCGGCCCACCGCGGGTCCTCGACCAGGTTGTAGCAGGACTCGGCGAAGGCGGCCGGGTTCTGCATGGCCTGGGTGAAGCCGCCGGACCAGGTCCAGCCGCCGAACGAGAACAGCACCTTGATGTGCGGGTGCTTCTTCTTCAGCTCGCGGAGCTGGTTGAAATTGCCGCGCAGCGGCTGGTCCCAGGTGTCGGCGACGCCGTCGACGGACTGGTCGGCGGTGTACGCCTTCTCGTAGTCGGCGTAGGAGTCACCGATGGTGCACCGGCCGTTCTGCACATTGCCGAACGCGTAGTTGATGTGGGTGATCTTCGCGGCGGTGCCGGAGGTGTCCAGGTTCTTCACGTGGAAGTTGCGCCCGTAGACGCCCCACTGCGTGAAGTAGGCCATCTTGATCTTGGAGCCGGGGTTGACGGTGCCGGGCGTGCGGAGCTGGTGGGCACCGCTGAACGCGCCGAGCTGGTCGGCCGTGTCCCGCGCCTGGACGGTGTAGGAGTAGTCCGTGGCCTTGGTCAGACCGGTGTCCGTGAACGTCAGACCGGTGACCGTGCCGACCTTGGCGCCGTCGCGGTAGATGTCGTAGTTCTTGACACCCTTGTCGTCGGTGGCCGCGGTCCACGCCAGCGCCGCCGAGGTCTCGGTGACACTGCTGGAGGTGGGGGTGCCGGGCGCGGACGGGGGGTTGTCGCCCGGGACCGTGCCGCCGTCACAGGAGCCGCCGTTGAGCGAGCAGTTGGACGGGGAGCCCGTGCCGGTGCCGTTGAAGCCGAAGGTGGTGGTGGCCCCCGGTGCCAGCGAGCCGGCCCAGGACTTGTTCTTGGCCGTCCACCGGTTGCCGGTGTTGGTCACGTCCGCGTCCCAGGCGGAGGTGACCCGGGTGCCGGCCGGGAAGTCCCACTCGACCGTCCAGGAGCTGATGGTCGTGGTGCCGGTGTTCTTGATGGTCCACTTGCCCTCGAAGCCATTGCCCCAGTCGGAGCCCTTGGCGTACGTGGCGGTCGCGGAGGTGGCCGCCTGGGCGGGGGTGGCGATCACGACCAGTGCCGCGAGCGGGAGGATCAGCGCGGTGAGCGCCGCGACGATCCTGGAGCGGGTGGAGAGCCGCTCGGGAGGGGTAAGACGCTTTCTGAGGCCGTGCAGTGGTGGGGGTTGAGTGCTCACGGGTGCTCCTTGTGGAGGTCCGGACAGTGGGGTGGACCGTGCACTGCGCACTCTGCGTGGCTCACCGCAGCGTGTGTAGCGGTGAGAGTAGGAAGGTCTGGACCAATCGTCAATAGGTCCAGACCAAAGGCGGCGGGTAGCCGCCCACTGGCGTGAAACGTTCCGTCAGAGTCCCAACTCCTGCGCCAGCACCGCCGCTTGCACCCGGCTGCGCAGCTCCAGCTTCCCCAGCACCCTGCTGACATGGGTCTTCACCGTCGCCTCGGCCATGTGCAGCCGTACCGCGATCTCCGCGTTGGACAGCCCCTCGCCGACACAGCAGAGCACCTCGCGCTCCCGCCGGGTGAGCGCGTCCAGCACGGAGGGATCGGGCGCGCCGGGGGAGCGGACCGGGTGCGGGGCGGCGAACTCCGCGATCAGCCGGCGGGTGACGGCCGGGGAGATCAGCCCCTCGCCGCGCGCCACCGTGCGCACCGCCGCCAGCAGGTCCCGCGCCTCGGTGTTCTTCAGCAGAAACCCCGAGGCGCCCGCCCGCAGCGCCCCGAAGATGTACTCGTCCAGATCGAACGTGGTCAGCACGAGCACATCGGCCAGCCCCTCCGAGACGATCAGCCGGGTCGCCGACACCCCGTCCAGCAGCGGCATCTGGAGGTCCATCAGCACCAGGTGCGGGCGGAGCTCCCGGGCCAGGCGCACCGCCTCCTCACCGTCGGCGGCCTCGCCGACCACCTCGATCTCCGGTGCGCTGCGCAGGATGAGGACCAGCCCCGCCCGTACCGCGCTCTGGTCCTCGGCGACCAGCACCCGGATGTGCTCCGCCCCGCCCGGCCGCTCCCCGGGTCCCGCCCCCGCCTCCGCCTCCGGCCTCGTCGCTCCGGTCATGGCGTGGGCTCCTTCTCGTCCTGGACGGGCAGTACTGCCCGTACGCGCCAGATCTTCTCCGCGCCGCCCGGCGGGCCGTCGGCCGGCCCCGCCTCGATCTCGCCGGAGAGCAGGGCCACCCGCTCCCGCATCCCCACCAGACCGGCCCCCGAGCCGGGCGCGCGGGGCCCCGAGCGGTTGCCGAACGGGCTGGTCACCGTCACGGTGAGGGACTCGCCCGCACGGTGGGCGAGCACCACCCGGACCTCGCCCGGCCGGGCGTGCTTGAGGGCGTTGGTCAGACACTCCTGCACGATCCGGTAGGCCGCCAGCTCCACCGGCGCGGGCAGCACGAGCCCCTCGCCGCGCCGGTCGTCGAGGACGAACCCGAGCCCGCTCGCGGCGCCGTTGGTACGGGCCTGCCCGACCAGGGCCGCCAGCCCGGCGAGGGTGGGCGCGGCGGCCGGCGCGCCGTCCTCGCTCCGGTCTCTCAGCAGCCCGATCAGACGGCGCATCTCGGCCAGTCCGGCGACGCTGTTCTCCCGGATCACCCCCAGGGCGTCCCGGGAGGTCGCCGGGTCGTCCAGGGAGAGCGCGGCCGTGGAGTGGATGGCGATGGCGGAGAGATGGTTGGCGACCATGTCGTGCAGCTCCCGGGCCATCCGCCCGCGCTCGGCCGTCACCGCCTGCGCCCGGTCCATCTCGGCCAGCAGCGCGGTCTGCTCGGCGCGCAGCCGGGCCGCGTCGGCGGCGTCCCGGTGGTTGCGGATGATCGCCCCGGTGATCGCGGGACCGAAGGTGACCAGGCCGACGACCACCCCGAGGAAGAGCCCCTCCGGGGAGCGGAGCACCGCCAGCAGCCCGATGGTGGAGGCGATGGTGATCAGCCCGGTGGTGACCGGGACCCGCCGGGCGGCGGCGGGCGAGCCGTACACCACCGCCACGTACACCCCGTCGGTGAAGAGCAGCACGGTGACGAGGCTGCCCACCGTGAACTGGTCGCCGACCAGCGCCACCGTGTCCACGGACAGGGTCAGCAGCGGCATCGACCGGCGCAGCAGCGACTGCGCGCTGATCACGGCCAGCGGCACCAGGGCCGCCCAGGCCGGCAGACCGCTCCGGTTCGGCTGGGTGTACAGATCCAGCGACCACAGCAGCAGACCGCCGAGGAAGGCCGTCACGGCGAGGAGCACATCGGCGCGCGGGGGACGGGGAACGCTCACCTCTCCATCCAACACGGCCCCCGGCCCTCCGGGCTCCCCGACAGGGCTGAGCTGCGACTACATCGAAGGATGCAGTGCGGGTTCCTCACTGGCGACGACGCCGGGCCGCCCCGGGGACGGGAGGCTGGAGGAGGTGAAGGGAGAGAGCCGTGATCGTCACGCTGATCATCATCTGTGAGGTCGGCTTCTGGGTGCTGCTGGCCGCCGGGCTCGCGGTGCGGTATCTGCTGAGGATGCCCCGGCTGGGCGCCGCCCTGCTGCTGTGCGAACCGCTCCTGGAGGTCGTGCTGCTGATCGCCACCGCGATCGACCTCAGGAACGGCGCCGAACCCAACTGGACCCACGGTCTGGCGGCCCTGTACATCGGCTTCACCGTCGGCCACGGCCACCGCACCGTGAAGTGGCTCGACGGCCACGCGGCCCACCGCTTCGGCGGCGCGCCGCCGCCGGTCAAGCCGCCGAGGTACGGCAGGGCGCGCGGCATCCACGAGATGAGGATCTGGGGCGGCACCCTGGTGGCCGCCGCCGTGGCGACCGTGCTGCTCCAGCTCGCCATCTGGTACGTGGGCGACGCCGGCAGCCCCGACTCGCTCCAGGCCTGGATGTACCAGTCGTGGAAGATCGCCGGCATCCACGGCGTCATCGCGCTGGCCCATCTCCTCTGGCCGGGCTCCGGCCCGGGAGCCGAGGACGGCGGGTCCGGCGCCGGGGACGGCGACCGCGCGCCGGTCCGGGTCGAGCGCCGCTGAGCGCCCCGGTGCCCCGGGCGGATGCGGTCAGCGCTCCCCGCCCGGCACCCAGAGGACGTCCCCGACCTCCTTGTTCGCCGTCCTCGCGAGGATGAACAGCAGGTCGGAGAGGCGGTTGAGATAGGTGGCCGTCAGCGGGTTCATCGTCTCGCCGTGCGCCTCCAGGGCCGCCCAGGTGGAGCGCTCGGCCCGCCGCACGACCGTGCACGCCTGGTGCAGCAGGGCGGCCCCCGGTGTGCCGCCCGGGAGGATGAAGCTGCGGAGCTTCTCCAGCTCCTCCAGGAACCGGTCGCAGTCGGCCTCCAGCCGGTCGATGTAGAACTGCTCCACCCGCAGCGGCGGGTACTCGGGGTCCGCGACGATCGGGGTGCAGAGATCGGCGCCCACGTCGAAGAGATCGTTCTGGACCCGGACCACCACCGAGGCGACCTCCTCGGGGAGAGCGCCCAGCGCGACCGCCGTACCGAGGGCCGCGTTGGCCTCGTTGGTGTCGGCGTACGCGGAGATCCGGGGATCGGTCTTGGCGGTCCGGCTCATGTCGCCGAGGGCCGTGGTGCCCCCGTCGCCGGTCCGGGTGTAGATGCGTGTCAGATTGACCATGGCACCAGAGTAGTTTCGCCTCGCCCCGGGGGCGCGCACCCCGTGCCGGAAGGGGCCCCGGGCGCCCCGCCGGGCCCCTGGGGGTGTGACGTCCGTCATGTGGGGCGTGACGCGCATCTCCTATCCGCCACTTGGCCCCCCGCGCCCGCTAACCTCCGCCCGAGAGGCGAAAAGTAAACAGTCGTTAAGGGGTGTCGCAGTGGCCAGGAAGCTCGCCGTCATCGGAGCCGGACTCATGGGTTCCGGAATCGCTCAGGTCTCGGCCCGGGCGGGCTGGGAGGTCGTCCTGCGCGATGTCACCGACGAGGCCCTGACGCGCGGCACCGACGGCATCAGAAGCTCCTGGGACCGGTTCGTCGCCAAGGGCGCGATGGAAGCCGCCGACGCGGACGCCGCGTTGGCCCGGATCACCACCACCACCGATCTGGACGCCGTCGCCGACGCCGATCTCGTGGTCGAGGCCGTCTTCGAGAAGCTGGAGGTCAAGCACGAGATCTTCCGCGCGCTCGACCGGATCTGCCGCGCGGACGCCGTGCTCGCCTCCAACACCTCCGCCATCCCGATCACCAAGATCGCCGCGGTGACGGACCGTCCGGAGCGGGTCGTGGGCACCCACTTCTTCTCGCCCGTGCCGATGATGCAGCTCTGCGAGCTGGTCCGCGGCTACAAGACCAGTGACGAAACGCTCGCCACCGCGCGCGAGTTCGCCGAGTCCGTCGGCAAGACCTGCGTCGTCGTCAACCGCGACGTCGCCGGCTTCGTCACCACCCGGCTCATCTCGGCCCTGGTGGTGGAGGCCGCGAAGCTCTGCGAGTCGGGCGTCGCCACCGCCGAGGACATCGATCTGGCCTGCAGGCTGGGGTTCGGGCACGCCATGGGCCCGCTCGCCACCGCCGATCTGACCGGGGTGGACATCCTGCTCCACGCCACCGGCAACATCTACACCGAATCCCAGGACGAGAAGTTCGCCCCGCCGGAGCTGATGCGCCGGATGGTGGACGCCGGTGACATCGGCCGCAAGAGCGGGCAGGGTTTCTACACCTACTGAGCCACCGACCCACCGGGCGACCGCCGATAGCGCGCCGTCGCCCGCCGGTATCACCCTGCGGGGTGATTTCGGTATCGGTTCGCTTACGACCAGCAACTGGAGTGCCCCCTGGGCAGTCAGTTGAGGCAAGAAGAAGTGGAGCAGCCTGCACCGGCAGGTGCGACTGGACACGACGCGAGCACTCTCGGGGAGCGCATATGCACATCAGGGGCGACCACGCCGAGCTGGTCGTCGGGGGCCGCCTCGACGTCCGCAGCGCGGCGGACGCCCGTACGGTCCTGCACTCGGCCGTCGACGACGGAGCCGGCGACCTGGTGCTCGACCTGACCGGACTCGACTCCTGGGACGCCACCGGACTCGGGGTCATCATGGGCGCCCACCGCCGGGCCGGCCGGTGCGGCAGACGGCTCGTGCTGCGCGGGGTGCCACCCCAGATGCAGCGGCTGCTGGTGGCCACCCGGCTGCACCGCATCCTCGCGATCGAGGGCGGCCTCGCCGCCGAGTCGCTGCCCCGGGTCTGAGCCCCGGGCCCCGGCCGGCCCCGCGACCGTTCGGCGCCGATGAGCCGAGGCTCACAATTCTCATGAAGCCGTGACGACGCGGACGGGGTCGCACCCCGCCTGATCAGGGATACGCTGCCAGCGTCTAGGGTTCGTTCGCCTGCCGATGTGCGAAACCGGACACGCCGCGTCGCGTGACCCACGCGGCAGGAGCACCGGACCGCAACGACGGCCGGGGGCGCGGGGAGACCGGGACGGGCACTCGCGCGTGGCTCCGCCACGGACTCGTCACCGAGCCAGGGCGGGGACGAACCTATGCGAACCGCATCTGGGGGCTTGGACCATGGAGAACGACAGTTTCGGCGAGGGCACGGGCCCGAAGCGCCCATCACGCGACCCCGGCACACCCGAGTTCACGCCGTCCGGGTCGGCGCCCGCCCGCACCGTACGGGTCGTCGCCGGTGACTTCCTGCTCACCGTCAACCCGGTGGACGGCAGCGAGATAGAACCCTGCCCGCCGGGCGGCCCCGGGACACCGGACCACCCGGCGGGCCCCGTCCGCCGCACCGCCGAGGAGCGCGCCGAGCACGAGCGCGCCGCCCACCCGCCCGCTCCCGCCGGACCGGCCGCCCCCCGGCCGCCGCTGCTGGAGCGCGCCGAGGAGCGCGAGCGCGTCACCGGGCTGCTGGAGCGCGGCCGTTCGCTGCGGATCACCGGCCCGGCCGGCTCCGGGCGCACCGCCCTCCTCGACGCCGTCGCCGAGGACTGCGCGGAACTCGCCCCCGACGGGGTCGTCCGGCTCAACGGCCGGCACCGCACCCCCGCCGATCTGCTGTACGACCTCTTCGCGGCCGTCCACACCGCCCCGCGCCACCGCCCCGACCGGGCCGGACTGCTCCGCCAGGTCGCCGGGATCGGCGCCGTCGTCGCCCTCGACGATCTGGAGTTCGGCGGGGCCGCGCTCACCGAACTGCTGGACGCGGCGCCCGAGTGCGCCTTCGTCATGACCGCCACCCCCGAGACCCCGGAGCCGGCCGCCGACTCCCCGCTCGAAGAGGTGGTCCTCACCGGACTGGGCCGCGCCGTCTCCGTGGAGCTGCTCCAGCGCACCGTGGACCGGCCGCTGGCCGAGGACGAGACCAACTGGGCCGGCGACCTCTGGTTCGAGTCCGAGGGGCTGCCGCTGCGCTTCGTCCAGGCCGGCGCGCTGCTGCGGCAGTGCGACGAACTGCGCGAGCTGCTCCGCGAGGACCCCGAGGCCTTCGAGGCCTTCGCGCCCCCGGAGGGCGTCGAGGGCACCGAGGTCGCCCTCCCCACCCTGGGCCAGGGCGCCGCCCCCGCGCCGCTGCTCGCCTCCCGGCTCGGCGAGTCCGCCCGCAGGACCCTGCGCTTCGCCGTCGCCCTCGGCGGCGAGGTACCCCACCAGGCCCACCTTCCGGCCCTCATCGGCGACACCCACGCCGACGCCGCGATCGGCGAACTGCTGGACTGCGGACTGCTCTCCCGGGTCGGCGCGCGCTACCGGCTGGCCGCCGGTGTCCTCGCCCAGCTCAAGGAGAAGGGGTACGCGGACGAGGCGCCCGCCCTCGCCCACACCGCGGCCCAGCACTACACCTGGTGGACCGGCCACCCCTCCGTCACCCCCGAGCGGGCCGTGGCCGAGGCGGACGCCATCGTGGCCGCGCTGACCGCCCTGGTGGCGAGCCCGGAGGCCGGGCACCCCAGCGCCGCCGTACTGCTCGCCCGCAGTGCCGCGCCCGCCTTCGCCGCCGGACTCCACTGGGGTGCCTGGGAGCGCGCCCTGCGCACCGGCTCGGAGGCCGCCCGCAAGGCGGGCGAGGTCGCCCAGGAGGCCTACTTCCACCATGAGCTGGGCATCGTCGCGCTCTGCACGGACCGCCTCGACCGGGCGCGCGCCGAGCTGGAGACATCGATCGGGATGCGCGGCGCGCTCGCCGACAGGAGCGGCACCGTCGCCGGGCGCCGCGCGCTGACCCTCGTCGACGACCGGGAGAACGGACGGGTGCCCACGGCCGAACCGGTCGTCACCCGCCCCGAGGACTCCCGCCGGGCGCCGCTGGCCCTGCCGCCGGGTGCCGGGGCCGCCGCACCGAACAGCCCCGACGGACCGGGCACCCGGCCGCTGCCGCTGGTCTCCGGGACCCTCTCGGTGCCCCCGACCCTGGTCTCGTACCAGCCGCCGCCCGGGCGGAGCGCGCTCGCCCGCCGGGGCCGCGCCGCCCGCGGGCTCCTCGGCACCCGCCGCAATCTGATCGCGACGGGCGCCGGCGCGCTGCTCGCCGTGGTCCTCGGCACCGTACTGGCCATCGGCCCGGCGTCCGACGCGGAGGACCCGCCGGGCGACCGGGTCGGCAGCGGCCGGTCCGCGAGCGCGGACGACGACGGGCTCGGCCCCACCGACGACCCGACGGACTCCACGGCCGGCCCCGCCGGCCCGGCGACCGGTGTCCCCGGCACCGTCCCCGGCCGCTCCTCGTCATCGGCGGCCCCGAGCGGCAGCGCCGGCTCGTCGGCACCGGGCCCGTCCACCACCCCCAGCGGCACCGCGTCCACCGGCTCGGCGGAGCCGGGGGAGAGCGCGCCGGTCTCCCCGCCGCCGTCCTCCACGGACCCCGGCACCCCGTCGGAGACCACCGCCCCCAGCAGCAGGCCCCCGAGCCCGCCCCGACCCTCCACCGTGCCGTCCACCCCGAGCACCGCGCCGACCCCGTCGGCCACGGCCACCAGGCCGACCCCGTCCGCCAGCACTCCCGCCAAACCCGGCGGCGGCGGGCCCGAGATCACCGGCAGCGCCCCGGTCGGCCCGGACGCCTCGCCGTCGGCGCCCCCGCCGGTGACCTGATCGGGCCGGGTCGGTGGGCGGGGCCCGGTGCCGTGGATCGCGAGGCGGCGGATGGGGTCCACGCGGAGTCGGCGACGGACGACAACGCGGCGGGGCGCGGTGCCGGGGCTCGCGAGCGAGCCCGGCGGGACCCGGAAGGGACGGCCCGGACCCGGGACACGCGTACGGCCCCGGACACGCGTACGGCCCCGGGGGCGCTGCCCCCGGGGCCGTCCCGCTGTTCCGGCGTACCGTCAGAACAGCCTGAGCTTGTCGTCCTCGATGCCCCGCATCGCGTTGTAGTCCAGCACCACGCAGCCGATGCCCCGGTCGGTCGCCAGCACCCGTGCCTGCGGCTTGATCTCCTGGGCCGCGAAGACGCCCTTCACCGGCGCGAGACGGGGATCGCGGTTCAGCAGCTCCAGATAGCGCGTCAGCTGCTCCACCCCGTCGATCTCGCCGCGCCGCTTGATCTCCACCGCGACCGTCCCGCCGTCGGAGTCCCGGCAGAGGATGTCCACCGGACCGATCGCCGTCGGGTACTCCCGGCGGATCAGGCTGTACCCCGCGCCGAGTGTCTCGATCCGGTCGGCCAGCAGCTCCTGGAGATGCGCCTCCACACCGTCCTTGATGAGCCCGGGGTCCACCCCCAGCTCATGGGACGAGTCGTGGAGGACCTCCTCCATGGTGATGATCAGTTTCTCGCCCGCCTTGTTGACGACCGTCCAGACGCTGCCGTCGCCCTCCTTCAGCGTGCACGGAGGGGACATCCAGTTCAGTGGTTTGTACGCCCGGTCATCCGCGTGGATGGAGACGCTGCCGTCCGCCTTGATGAGGATCAGACGAGGGGCGGAGGGAAGATGGGCGGTGAGCCGGCCCGCGTAGTCCACGGAGCAGCGGGCGATGACAAGACGCATGGTCGGCAACGCTACTCGACGCGGACCCCCGCGCGCGATTCCCCCTACGCACCCCCGCCGCGCGGGCCCACCGCGCCTGGCGCAGACCGCTCGGGACACCTCCGCCCACCCCGCGGGATTCTGGCCGGTTGTCCTCCCCCTCTCCTGGTGCGGCACGCAGCCCGCACTTACCGTTGATGCGGGAGGTCGCCGAGCGCGTACTCTGTGTTGTCATGCGTCATGCGCATGACGTTACTTTTCGGTGCCTTCTTCCCTGCCCAAGGCCCCGGTTCCGGGGTCGCGAGAGGAGAACCCATGTCGCTCGACGTCTCACCGGCTCTGTTGGAACAGGCCGAGCGAGGCGAGGTCGACGAAGCAGCCTTCGTCGACTGCGTCCGGACCTCCCTGCCCTATGCCTGGGAGATGGTCAGTTCCCTGGTGGCCCAGCTGAAGGTGGACGGCGGCCAGTTCGCCGACAACCAGACGCCGCCCCCGGACGAGCAGGCACGCGGCCAGCTGCTGCGCGCGCTCGCGAGTGATGCGATCCGTGGTGCGCTGCAACGGCACTTCGGCGTGCGCCTGGCCTTCCAGAACTGCCACCGCGTCGCGGTGTTCCCGCTGGACCCCTCGGCCGACGAGCGGCTGGCCCGCTTCACCTCCATCCGGGGGCAGCTGCTCAATCAGTCGCCGACACTGCGCGACTGCTGAGATCGTGAGCTGCCGCTCCACGTCGCGGCAGGTGCGGTCGACGGGGAGCGGCAGTGGGCCGGTCAGGGCGAGCCGGGCGGGGCTCGGCCCCGCCGGGCCCCGCCCTCGCGCCCGGCCCGGGCGTCTCCTCCGGGGGACCGGGGGAGGCCCCGTGCTCAGCTCAGCAGGGGCAGTACGTCCTCACCCAGCCGCCGTACGTTCTCCTCCGTCGCCGAGAGATCGCCCGAACCCTCCACGAGCAGTGCGAAACGGCTGATGCCGGTGCGCTCCGAGGTCGCCGCCAGCCGGTCGGCGGCCAGCCGGGGCGGGCCCACGGGATGGAGCCGGCAGAGCAGTTCCGTGTACGCCACGGGATCGCGCATCGCGCGGGCCCGGCCGTCCACGGTGGTGTGCGCGTCCAGTCCCTGCTTCAGCCAGCCCGGCATCGACTTGAGCAGGGTCTCACCGGCCTCGGCCGCGCTGTCGGCGAGCTGGACCACGCCCGCCGACACATGGGCGGCCCCCGCGACCTCGTCCGCCGGCCGGCCCGCCTCCAGGGCGTGGCGCCGCCAGAGGGCGACCATCTCCGCCTTCTCCTCGTCGCCGCAGTGCATGCCGAGGAGCATCGGCAGCCCGCGCTCGGCGGCCAGCCGCACACTCCCCGGCGAGGTGCAGGCGACTATGACCTCGGGCCCCCGGGGCGGGCCGCCGATCAGCTCGTCGGGCCGGGGCACCACCGGCACCTCGCGGAAGGGGAACCGCTCCGACGCGGAGCCCACGGCGGGCTCGCGCAGCCAGCGCAGCAGCAGGTCCAGGGAGTCGGGGAACCCCGTTTCATATGCCGCGAGGCCCGCTCCGAAGACTTCCAGATCGACCCAGGGCCCGCCCCGGCCCACCCCCAGCGAGAATCTGCCCCCGCTGGTGAGATGGAGCAGTGCGGCCTGCTCGCCGAGGGCCACCGGATGCGCGCTGGGCAGCACGCTCACGGCGGTCCCCACCCGTATCCTCCGGGTGCGGCCGAGCAGCAGGGCGGCGAGTGTCACCGCCGAGGGACAGACCCCGTACGGGACGAAGTGATGTTCGGCCAGCCAGACCGAATCGAGCCCGGACTCCTCCGCGACCTCGGCGGAGCGCACCGCCCGGTGCAGTGCCTCCCCCTGCCCCTGACCCGGGAACTGAGCGGCCAGGACAAACGTACCCACGCGCATCGACTTCTGCCTCCTTGCGGCCCGACGCGTCACTCCCCCTGTCCGCACTAACGTCTGACACGTGCCATGGGCACGGCCGCTCGTAAAATTCTTGCGATTTTCCGGTAACACCCCCGGTGGGGGCGGCGCCTTGTGGGGCGCACCGTACGTGTACCCGGTGGCGCGGCCCGTAGGCTGGACGCGTCAGGAATCGTCCCCACTTGCCCCGTGAGGTGTACAACGTGTCCCCGCGCCGCAACCACCCCAAGGGTGGCGACAAGCTCTCCGCACCGACCGGTGAACCGGGCGACCGGTACGGCGGCTTCGGCCGTACCGAGTCCTGGCAGGGCGAGGAGTGGTCGGTGCGCCATGTCGCCGGCGCGAGCGCCCTCGGCAAGCGCTACCGCTGCCCCGGCTGCGACCAGGAGATCCCGTCCGGTGTGCCGCACGTGGTGGCGTGGCCCGAGCACGGCGGGGTGGACGACCGGCGCCACTGGCACAAGGCGTGCTGGAACGCGAAGGACCGCCGCACCACGAGGGTGCAGCGGTCCCGCAACGCGCCCAGGCGCTGAACGGCCGGCCGGTCCGGGCGTCACCGCCCGCCGGGCCGGGTCAGACGTCGCGCTTGTTCAGGGCCACGAAGGCGGCGGTCAGCGCGGCGGCGGTGACACCGATCGCGATCCACAGCGGCTCCCAGCCCTGCGGTCCCGACTCCGTCACCGTGTTGTCGTAGAGCACCCCGAGCTGGTTGGGGATCGAGTACTCCAGCAGCGCGGTCTGGATCTCGCGCAGCGACTCCCCGTACATGAACATCCCGACCACGAGCGGGAGCAGCAGCACCCCGAGCATGATCGTGATCGCGCCGGCCGAGTGGCGGATCAGCGAGCCGACGGCCATCGCCAGCAGGCCCAGGCAGGCGACGTAGAAGCTGACACCGAAGGTGGCGCGGAACCACTCCTCGCTCGTGGGTGCGGAGCCGCTGCCGATCATCGACGTCTGGAGCGCGCCCACGACCAGGGTGAGCACCAGATGGACGGTGAGCACCAGCAGGAAGTAGACGATCGCCTTCGCGGCCAGCACCCGGCTCCGGGAGGGGCAGGCGGTCAGCGTGGTCCGGATCATCCCGGTGCCGTACTCCGAGGCGATCGTCAGCACCCCGAGCGTGATCACACAGAGGGAGCCGAGCAGGACGCCGAAGAAGCCGAGCGAGAGCACCGACTGGCCGGCCAGATCGGTCTCGCTCCCGCTGATGGCCACCGCGACCAGCAGACCGATGCCGACGACCAGGAGCGCCAGCACACCCAGCGTCCAGATCGTGGACCGCACGGACCGTATCTTGGTCCACTCGGAGGCGAGGGCGTCGCCGAGATGGGCCTTGCGGACCGGGATCGGCGAGGAGTAGGAGGCGACGGGCGCGCCCTGCTGCTGGTAGGGGGTGGTCATCGGGGGTCCTCGGGCTTGGACGGATCGGCGGGCACGGCGGCCGGGGGAGCGGCCGGGGCGGCGGCTCCCTGAGCGCTCGGGCCCGGATCGCCGGCGTACGGATTGCTCCCCGGCTGGGGCGGCGGCGGGGCGTACCAGCCCTGCTGCGGGACCTCGGGGATCTGCTGCTGGGGCGGCGGCGGACCGAAACCGGGCTGCGGCTGCTGCATCAGCCCGGCCTTCTCGTCGGCGGACGAGCGGTAGTCGACCGCGCCCTGGGTCATCCGCATGTACGCCTCCTCCAGCGAGGCCTGGTGCGGCGACAGCTCCCACAGCCGTACGTCACAGCCGTGCGCCAGCTCGCTGATCCTCGGCAGCGGGAGTCCCATGACCCGCAGGGCGCCGTCCGGCTCGGTCATGACCTGGCCGCCGGCCCCGGTCAGCGCGGAGGACAGCTTCTCGCGCAGCGGGGGCTCGGTGTCGGGGGTGCGCACCCGGGCGAAGTCGGCGGAGTTCGCCGAGATGAACTCGCCGACGCTCATGTCCGACAGCAGCTGTCCCCGGCCGATCACGATCAGATGGTCGGCGGTCAGCGCCATCTCGCTCATCAGGTGCGAGGAGACGAAGACCGTACGGCCCTCGGACGCGAGCTGCTTCATCAGATTGCGGACCCACAGGATGCCCTCGGGGTCCAGACCGTTCACCGGCTCGTCGAAGAGGAGCACCTGGGGGTCGCCGAGAAGGGCCGCCGCTATGCCGAGCCGCTGGCCCATGCCGAGCGAGAAGCCCTTGGAGCGCCGCTTGGCCACCTCGTGGAGGCCGACGACACCGAGGACCTCGTCCACCCGGCGGGCCGGGATGCCGGAGAGCTGCGCCAGCGACAGCAGGTGGTTGCGGGCGCTGCGCCCGCCGTGCACGGCCTTGGCGTCGAGCAGCGCGCCGACCTGGCGGGGCGCGTTGGGGGTCTGCCGGAAGGGGCGGCCCCCGATCGTCACACTGCCCTCGGTCGGGGTGTCCAACCCGAGGATCATGCGCATGGTGGTGGACTTGCCGGCGCCGTTGGGGCCGAGGAATCCGGTCACCGCACCGGGCCTCACCTGAAAGGAAAGGTTGTACACGGCCGTCTTGGCGCCGTAGCGCTTCGTCAGGCCGACTGCCTCGATCATTCTCCAGCCCCATCGACTTTCGGTCATCGGGGCACAGGCCACCAGGCCGCACACCCCCGTAAGAGTGAGGAGGATATCCATCCTCCGGCAGTTCCGGCCAAGCGGTAACGGATGGGTCACGATCCTGCCGGTGGTACGGGCGGGCCCGGCGTGCGGGTCAGGCGTCCCGCTTCTTCAGCACCGCGTACCCCCCGGCCACCGCCACCACCACCCAGAGCAGCATGATCCCGAGTCCGCCCCAGGGCCCGTACGGAGCCTTGTCGCTGCCCAGCGCCTCGGGAACCACCTGCATGATCCTGGAACCCGCCTGGTCGGGGAAGTACCGCGCGACCGTCTTGGCCTTCGGCACCGACGCCAGGATCTGGGAGACCAGGAAGAAGAACGGCATCAGGATGCCGAGCGCCAGCATCGAGCTGCGCAGCATCGTCGCCACCGCCATCGAGAACAGCGCGATCAGCCCCATGTAGAGCCCGCCGCCGATCACCGCGCGCAGCACATTGTCCGCGCCGATCGACGTCCGCAGATCACCCAGGAGCGCCTGCCCCAGGAAGAAGGAGGCGAAGCTCGTCGCCAAGCCCACGGCCAGTGCCAGGCCCGTGGCCACCGCCAGCTTGCTGAAGAGGAAGGTCCCGCGCTGCGGCACCGCGGCCAGCGAGGTGCGGATCATGCCGGAGCTGTACTCCGTGCCGACCACCAGCACCCCGAAGACCACCATCGCCAGCTGCCCGAGCGTCATCCCCGAGAAGCTCACCAGCACCGGGTCGAAGGTGAGCTGCTCCCGGGTGGAGAGATTGTCGAAGGTCGCGTTGAAGAGCGCGCAGAGAGCGGCGCTCATCGCCACCGTCACCACGAACGCGCTCACCAGCGTCCAGGTCGTGGACGAGACCGAACGGATCTTGGTCCACTCCGAGCGGAGCACCGCGGGTACCGAGGCCATGGGTCAGACTCCTCCCTTACCGCTCTCCTGGCGCCGGCCCCACTGGGGCCCGGGCACCGCCGCCCGCGGCGGCCCCTCGCTCGTACCGTGTGCGTGGTACTCCACCACACCCGCCGTCATCTGCATGAACGCCTCCTCCAGCGAGGCCCGCTGGGCACTGAGCTCATGGAGCACGATCCCGTGCTCGGCGGCCAGCTCGCCCAGCCGCTCGGTCGACACCCCGTCGATCTCCAGGGCGCCGCCCTCGGCGCCCACCGCCGTGAACCCCGCCGTGTGCAGGACGTCGCGCAGCCGCTCCGGCTCCGGTGAGCGCAGCCGGGCGTAGCTGCGCGAGTTCTCCTGGATGAAGGTCGCCATCGAGGTGTCCGCCAGCAGCCGGCCCTGCCCGATCACGATCAGATGATCCGCCGTCAGCGCCATTTCGCTCATCAGGTGCGAGGAGACGAAGATGGTCCGCCCCTCGTTCGCGAGCTGCTTCATCAGATGGCGAATCCAGTGGATTCCCTCGGGGTCCAGTCCGTTCACCGGCTCGTCGAACATCAGGATCTCCGGATCGCCCAGCAGCGCGGAGGCGATACCCAGCCGCTGGCCCATGCCGAGCGAGAACCCCTTCGACTTCTTGCGCGCCACCGCCGTCAGCCCGACGACATCCAGCACCTCGGACACCCGCGCGGTGGGGATGCGGTTCGCCTGCGCCAGACAGAGGAGATTGTTGTACGCGCTCCGACCGCCGTGCATCGCCTTGGCGTCCAGCAGCGCGCCGATGTACTTGAGCGGCTCCTCCAGATCGCGGTAGTGCTTGCCGTCGATCCGCACACTGCCGCTCGTCGGATTGTCGAGATCGAGCATCATCCGCATCGTGGTGGACTTCCCGGCGCCGTTCGGGCCGAGGAACCCGGTCACCACCCCGGGTCTGACCTGGAACGAGAGACGGTCGACGGCTACCTTGTCGCCGAAGTGCTTCGTGAGGCCATCCAGCTCGATCATGCGGCCACGGTAAGGGCACGCGAAGCCCCCCGCCAGTTGACCGGCGGGGGGCTCGGCGTAAATTTTTCTGTCGCGGCCCGGCCCCGGAGGGACGGGGCGCCGCGCCCGGGGCGCAGGCTCAGCGGGACTGCTGGGCCGGGACGCCGCGGGAGATCGGCTCGTCGTCGGCGGGGGTGCCCGCCGCGGCGACCGCGGCACCGGTCAGCGTGGCCAGCATCTCGCGGACGTTGGTCAGCTGGGCGTTGATGGAGTCGCGGCGGTTGGTGAGCGCCGCCAGCTCGCGCTCCGATTCGCTGCGGATGCGGTCGGCCTTGGCATTGGCGTCCGCCACGATGTCCTCGGACTGGCGCTGGGCCGTCTCCACGGTCTGACGGGCCCGGCGCTCCGCGTCCGTCCGCAGCTTCTCGGCCTCCAGACGGAGCTGCTCGGCGCGGTGCTCGATCTCCGCGAGACGCTTCTCGGCCTTGGCCTGACGCGACGCCAGATCGCGCTCGGACTGCTCCCGCCGCTTGGCGAGGTTGGTCTCGAAGTCGGCCGCGGCCTGGGCCGCCTTGGCGCGGGTCTCCTCGAAGAGGGCGTCCGCCTCCTCGCGCTTGGACTGCGCGTCCTTCTGCGCCTCGCTGCGCAGCTGCTGGGCCTCGCCCTTCGCCTTGTCGACGATCCGGACGCCCTCGTCCTCGGCCTTCGCCTTGCGGTCGGCGGCGAACGACTCCGCGTCGTTGCGCACCTGCTGAGCGGCGGACTCGGCCAGCTCACGGTGCTGCTCGGCGGCGCGGCGGGCCTCCTCGCGCAGGTCCTTCGCCTCCTCCTCGGCGAGGCGGAGGATCTTCTCGACGCGCGCACCGAGGCCGGCGTAGGACGGCTCGGCGTCGGAGACCTGGGCCTGGGCGTTCTGCGTTTCGAGGTGGAGCTCCTCGATGCGCTTCTCCAGGGAGGTGATCCGGGACAGAGCGCTATCACGGTCGGCAACGAGCTTGGTGATGCGGTCGTCCACCTGGCCGCGGTCGTAACCACGCCGCACGAGCTCGAAGCCGAAGGGGGAGGAAGTGTCGCTCATGGGGTTCCTGTCGAATGAGACCGGTGAGGTGATAGAGGGAATCCTAGGGGCCGGAACGGCGTGTCATCGAGCGGATACCGGTTTGATCTGGAGAATGTCCAGCCTTTTGAGTGGCTAGCCGCCGGAGGACTTGCCGCTGGAACGTGTAACCCCGGCTGTGGCACCGGCTTTGACGCCGCTTCCGGAACCGCCGGACGGCTTGCCGCCGACAGGCGGCGCTTCAAATCCAAGCGCCTCCAATACATCCTGTACGCGGGAAATCTCGGCCTGAATGTCCTCGCGGCGCCGCATCAGTACGTCGAGTTCGCGCTTTCCGTCCTCGACCAGTTGCCTGGCCTCGGCCTCGGCCTCGGCCTTGATGGTCTCACCCTCGCGGGTCAGCCCGGCCTTCTTCTGCTCGGCCTCCTTCAGCAGGCCCTCGGCCCGCTTGACCGCCGAGATCCGCACCCGGCTCGCCTCCGAGTTGGCGTCCGCCAGCAGCTCCTTGGCCTTCTGCTCGGCCTCCTCGCGCTGCTCGGTCGCCGCCTTCATCAGATGGTCGACGCGCTCGCCCGTGGTCCGCATCTGCTCGGAGGTCTCCCGGCGGGCCCGCTCGTGCAGCTCCTCGACCTCGCTCTCGACCCGGGTACGCAGCTCCTCGCCGCGCTCCCTTATGGCCGTGGCGTCCCGGCGGGCGCCGATGAGCAGCTCATCGGCGTCCGTACGGGCCTTCTCCACCAGGGTGTTGCCCTCGACGGTCGCCTCGGCCACCAGCCGCTCGGCCTCCTGGCGGGCCGCGCCCACCATGGTGTCGGCCTGCTCCTCCGCCTCCAGGGCGGCGCGCAGCGCCTCCTCCTGGGCCTTGTTGACGAGCTGGTCCGCCTGCTCGGCGGCGTCCTTGCGGAGCTTGGCCGCCGCTTCCCGGGCCTCGTCCACGGTCCGGTCGGCCGCCGCGCGCGCGTCGGCGCCCAGCCGCTCGGCCGCCGCCTCGGCGTCCGCCCCGGCCCTGCGGCCCTCGGCCCTGATGCGCTCGGCGGCCTGCTGGGCCGCGCCCACCGCCTCGGTGGCGTCCGCGCGCAGCCGCTCCGCCTCCGCGGTCGCGTCGGCCACGAGCCGCTCGGCCCCGGCGCGGGCCTCGGTGCCGATCCGCTCGGCCTCCGTGCGGGCCTTGCCGATGAGCTGGTCCGCCTGCTCCGCCGCGTCCGAACGCTGCTTCCCGGCGGCCTGCCGCGCCTCGTCGAGGGTGCGCGCGCTCTCGGTCCTGATCCGCTCGGACTCCGCCGTCGCCTCGCCCACGAGCCGCTCGGCCTCCGTGGTGGCGGTGGTCACCCGCCGCTCGGCCTCGGCGGTCGCGGTGGTCACCAGCCGCTCGGCCTCGGCGGTGGCCGTGCCCACGAGCCGCTCGGCCTCGCCGCTCGCCTCGGCGATGAGCTGGTCGGCCTGCTCGGCGGCGTCCGAGCGCCGCTTGTCTGCGGCCTGGCGCGCCTCGTCGAGGACCTGCTGGGCCTCGGCGCGCATCCGCTCGCCCTCGGTGGTGGCCTCACCGACGAGCCGGTCCGCCTGGGCCGCGGCCTCGGAGCGGATGCGGTTGGCGTCGTCCCGGGCGTCGGCCCGGGTGCGGGACGCGTCCTGCTCGGCGGAGGCGACCGCGTCGGACGCCTCCGTCCGCATCCGCTGGGCGTACTCGGAGGTGTCCGCGCGCAGCCGGTCCGTCTCCGCGATGGCGTCGCCGACGGTCCGTTCGGCGAGCGCGTTCGCCGCCTCGGCCTCCTCCTGGGCACGGGCCCGCACACTGGCCGCGTCCTCGGCGGCCCGCTCGCGCTCGGCGTGGGCGTCGGAGCGGACCCGGTCCGCCTCGTCCTGCGCCTCGGCGCGGGTGCGCTCGGCCGCGTGCTCGGCCGCCGACCGCAGCCCGGTGATCTCCTGCTCGGCCTGCTCGTGCAGCCCGGCGACCGACTCCCGCACCTGACGGGCGGTCTGCTCGGCGGCCGTCACCAGCTCGGTGGCCCGGCCGTCGGCCTCCTCGACCAGCCGGTGCGCCTCGGTCTGGGCCTCCTCGACCCGCCGGCGCGCGGACCCGAGCAGCTCCTCGCTCTGCTCGCGGGCCCGCTCCCGCTCCTGGTCGGCCTCCGCGCGCGCCGAGGTGAGAATCTCCTCGGCCTCCCGGCGGCGGCGCAGCGCCTCCTCCTGCGCGGCGGCCAGTTCCTCCGCGGCCTCGGCGCCGATGCGCTCGGCGGCGGCGGCGGCCTCGGCGCGCAGCCGGCCGGCGGTCTCCTGGGCCTCGCTCCTGAGCCGCTCGGCCTCGTTCGCGGCGTCGCTGCGCAGCGTCACGGCGAGGCTCTCGGCCTCCGCGCGGGCGGTGGAGGCGTCCGCCGCCGCCTCGGTGCGGAGCCGGTCGGCCTCCTCGTCGGCCTGCGCCTGGAGCACACGGACGCGCTCGGCGGTCTCGCCGCGCAGCCGCTCGTTCTCCTCGGCGGCCTCCCGGCGGAGCCGCTCGCCCTCGGCGCGGGCCTCGGCGAGGCTCCGCTCGGCCGCCTCCAGCCGGGACTCGGCCTCGCCCTGGAGCCTGGACAGCTCCCGCGCGGCCTCCTCCTGACGGGCCGCCACGGCCCGCTCGGTCTCCTCGCGCGCCTCGGCGGCGGCCCGGTCGGCGGCCTCGCGCACCTCGTCGGCCTGCTCCCGCGACTCCTCGCGCAGCCGGTCGGCCTCGGCGCGGGTGCGCTCCAGGGTCTCCTCGGCCTGCCGCCGCAGCGCGGTCGCCCGCTCGATCGCCTCGGTGCGCTTGCGCTCGCTGTCGGCGTTCGCGGAGGAGCGCAGTTCATCGGCGTCGGTACGGGCCTTGGTGAGCAGCTCCTCGGCGGTGCTCGCGGCCTCCTCGATCTGCTGGACGGCCTCCCGGCGGGCCTCGCCCCTGATCCGCTCGCCCTCGGCGACGGCCTCGGAGCGCAGTTGCTCCGCCTCGCCGCGCAGCCGCCGCGCCTCCTCCTGGAGTTCGACGGTCCTGGCGCGGTACTCCTCGGTGTCGTCCTTGGCCGTGTCCTTCAGCTCGTCGGCCTGTTCGGCGGCCTCGCCGCGCAGCCGGTCGGCCTCCGCCTCGGCCTCGCCCCTGATCCGCTCGGCCTCCTCGCCCGCCTTGCGGGTGGTCTCCCGGGCGTCGTCGGAGGCCTTGGTGAGGATCTCCTCGGCGGCCCGGGCCGCCTTGGCGAGCTGGGCGGCGGAGTCCTCGGCCGCGACCGTGCGGGCCTTCTCGGCGGCGGTGGCGAGCTGCTTCTCGGCCTCGGCGCGGGCGTCCTCCAGGACCTGCTCGGCCTCGGTCTTGAGCGCCTCGGTCTCGCTGGTGGCCTCGGCGACCAGCCGGGCGATCTCCGCCTTGGCGGTGCGGGTGCGCTGCTCGGTGTCGGACTCGGCGGCCGTGAGCTGCCTGGTGACGGCGTCCCGGGCCTCGGTGAGCACCTTCTCGGCCTCCGACCGCGCCTCGCGCAGCCGCTCCTCGGCCTCCTGCATCCGCTGCTCGGCGGCCCGGCTCAGCTCCGTCGCCTGCGCACGGGCCTGGTCGGACTCGGCGGCGGTCGACGAGCGCAGCTGCTCGGCGTGGGTGGCGGCCTCCTGCGCCTGGCTGGAGGCGGCGTTGAGCATCCGCTCGGCGTCCTTGCGGGCGCGCAGCAGGATCGCTTCGGCTTCGGAGCGGGCCGCCTCGGTCTCGGCGCCGATCCTCCGGCGGGTCTCGTCGGCGGCCCGCTTGGCCTCCGTGCGGGCCTGCGCGAGCGACTGCTCGGCCTCGGCGCGGGACTCGTCGAGCAGCCGGCGGGCCTGGGACTCGGTGCGGGCGCGGAGCTGCTCGGCCCAGGCGACGTTCTCGTTGACATGCGCCTCGACGGTGTGGCGGCGCTCGGCCAGCTCCTGGTCGAGCCGCTGGCGGCGCTGGTTCGCCTCGGCGTGCAGCTCCGCCTGGAGCCGGGCCTGGTGCTCGGCGTGCTCCTGGAGGATGCGCTGGGTCTGGGCGCGCGCCTCCCGCAGCTCCCGCTCGGCGTCCTGGCGCATCTGGTCGGCCTGCACCTGGGCGTTACGGAGCAGCTGCTCGGACTGGTACCCGAGGTCGGCGCTGTCGTACGCGGGGCGGGACGCGAGGTTGCGGCGCGCCTCATGGAGCTTCGCGCGCAACACCTCGACCTGGTAGCCGAGGTCCTCGGCGTGCTGGACGGCCTTCTCCCGCTCGGTCTTCAGCCGGTCCATCTCGGCTTCGAACCGCGAGAGGTGGTCGTCGTCAGCTCGGTGGCTCTCCTGGCGTTCGTAGCCCCGCACTGCGCGGTCCCATCCGTCCCCTGGTCGCAACTGACTCCACACAAGCACCGTTCGCCCGCGAACGGCCCCCCGGGGAATGGTGACAGATCACTGTGAGAGGCCACGCAACGGCCCCGACCCGGCCCCGGCCCGGAATCGCCCACTCTACCGGGCCGGGAATCCTCAGGTCAGTGCTCTGTTGCAGAGGTGACGAGTTCGGTCAGCACCCCATGGCAGTCCTTGGGGTGCAGAAAGGTGATCCGGGAGCCCATCGAACCGGTCCTCGGCTCGTCGTAGAGGACGCGTACGCCCTTGCCGCGCACGGCCTCCGCGTCCGCGTCCACGTCCGCCGTGCCGAAGGCGATGTGATGGACTCCCTCGCCGTTCCTGGCCAGCCACTTTCCCACCGGGGAGTCCTCCCGGACCGGTTCGAGCAGCTGAATCCAGGAGGCTCCGCCGTCCGAGGTGCCGTTGATCCTCAGCATGGCCTCCCGTACGCCCTGCTCCTCGTTGACCTCCGTGTGGAAGACCTCGAAGCCGTACGTGGCCCGGTAGAACTCGACAGTTGTGTCGAGGTCGTGACAGGCGATCCCGATGTGGTCGATTCGCGTCAGCATCCGCCCAGTGGAGCGCCGCCGGGCCGGTTACGCAACGTGCGCGCGATCACACCGACGGGCCGGTGACCCGTGGCCGAACCGCTCAGTACATTTGAAGTAAACCCTCGTTCACTCCTCGGCCCCCGGGCCGGAAGGGGATCGTGTCTGATGTCTGGAACGACCGGTACCACCTCGGTGATCGTCGCGGGCGCCAGGACGCCCATGGGACGGCTCCTCGGATCGCTCAAATCCTTCTCCGGCTCCGACCTGGGAGGTTTCGCCATCAAGGCGGCGCTGGACCGGGCCGGGGTCGCCCCCGACCAGGTGCAGTACGTGATCATGGGCCAGGTGCTCCAGGCGGGCGCCGGGCAGATCCCGGCCCGCCAGGCCGCCGTCGCCGCCGGCATCCCGCTGAGCGTCCCCGCCCTCACGGTCAACAAGGTCTGCCTCTCCGGGCTCGACGCCATCGCGCTGGCGGACCAGCTGATCCGGGCGGGTGAGTTCGATGTGATCGTGGCCGGCGGCCAGGAGTCCATGACCAACGCCCCGCATCTGCTCCCCGGGTCCCGCCAGGGCTTCAAGTACGGCGCCGTCGAGATGCTCGACTCCATGGCCCACGACGGGCTCACCGACGCCTTCGAGAACATCGCCATGGGCGAGTCGACGGAGGCGCACAACACCCGGCTCGGCCTCGGCCGCCAGGAGCAGGACGAACTGGCCGCCCTCTCCCACCAGCGGGCCGCCGCCGCGGAGAAGAACGGCCTCTTCGCCCAGGAGATCACCCCCGTGGAGATCCCGCAGCGCCGGGGCGAGCCGGTCGTCCTCGACCGGGACGAGGGCATCCGCCCCGACACCACCGCGGAGTCGCTGGCCCGGCTCCGGCCCGCCTTCGCGAAGGACGGCACCATCACCGCGGGCAGCTCCTCGCAGATCTCCGACGGCGCCGCCGCGGTCGTGGTGATGAGCCGGGCGAAGGCGGAGGAGCTGGGCCTGGAGTGGATCGCGGAGATCGGCGCGCACGGCAATGTGGCGGGCCCGGACAACTCCCTCCACTCCCAGCCGTCCCACGCGATCCTGCACGCCCTGGGCAAGGAGGGCATCGGCGTCGGCGACCTCGACCTGATCGAGATCAACGAGGCCTTCGCGGCGGTCTCCGCGCAGTCCATGAAGGACCTCGGGGTGTCCCCGGAAAGAGTGAACGTCAACGGGGGTGCCATCGCGCTGGGGCACCCGATCGGCATGTCCGGCGCCCGGCTCGTGCTCCACTTGGCGCTGGAGCTGGGGCGCCGGGGCGGCGGTGTGGGCGCGGCCGCCCTGTGCGGCGGGGGCGGCCAGGGCGACGCCCTGATCCTGCGCGTACCGGCCAAGGGTTAAGGAGCAGCGAGATGGTGGACGTCCCCCAGCTGGTCGCCCAGGCGAGAGAGGGCAGGCCGAGGGCGGTGGCCCGGCTGATCTCGCTGGTGGAGGGGGCGTCCCCCCAGCTGCGCGAGGTGATGGCGGCCCTGGCCCCGCTGACCGGAGGGGCGTACGTGGTGGGCCTGACCGGCTCGCCGGGCGTCGGCAAGTCCACCTCCACCTCGGCGCTGGTGACCGCGTACCGCGGGGCGGGCCGGCGGGTCGGGGTGCTGGCCGTCGACCCGTCCTCGCCGTTCTCCGGCGGGGCGCTGCTCGGCGACCGGGTGCGGATGTCGGAGCACGCGTCCGACCCGGGGGTCTACATCCGCTCGATGGCCACCCGGGGGCACCTGGGCGGTCTCGCCTGGGCCGCCCCGCAGGCGATCCGCGTGCTGGACGCGGCCGGCTGCGAGGTGATCCTCGTGGAGACGGTCGGGGTGGGGCAGTCGGAGGTGGAGATCGCCGCCCAGGCGGACACCTCGGTGGTGCTGCTCGCGCCCGGGATGGGCGACGGCATCCAGGCCGCGAAGGCGGGCATCCTGGAGATCGGCGATGTCTATGTGGTCAACAAGGCCGACCGGGACGGCGCGGACGCGACGGCCCGGGAGCTGAACCACATGCTGGGCCTGGGCGAGGCCCGCGCGCCCGGTGACTGGCGCCCGCCGATCGTGAAGACGGTGGCGTCGCGGGGCGAGGGCATGGACGAGGTGGTCGAGGCCCTGGAGAAGCACCGGGCCTGGATGGAGGAGCACGACGCGCTCACGGCCCGCCGCACCCGCCGTGCGGCGGGCGAGGTGGAGACCATCGCGGTCACCGCCCTGCGGGAGCGCATCGGCGACCTCCACGGCGACCGCAGGCTCGACGCCCTGGCGGCCCGGATCGTCGCCGGTGAGCTCGATCCGTACCGGGCGGCGGACGAGCTGGTGGCGGGGGTGACCGGCTCCTGAGCGTGCGCTGACGCACCGCGCCCCGGCGGCCCGGCCGGGAATCGTGTCCGGGCCGGGCCGCCGGGGCGCGGTGGGTGCGCTGATCAGCTGTCGTCGCGGTCGTCGTTCCGGTCGTCCGCGTCATCGCGGTCGTCCCGGTCGTCGCCGTCCTTGTCGTCGCGGTCGTCGCGGTCGTCGTCCCGGTCGTCCTTGCCGTCGCGGTCGTCGTCCCGGTCGTCCCGGTCATCCCGGTCATCACGGTCGTCGCGGCTGTCGTCCCGGTCGTCCGCGCCGTCGTTGCGGTCGTCGTCCCGCGCCAGCGTCGCCTTCGCCGTGGTCGCGTCGACCCGGACCTCGTGCTCGCCGCCCTTCTCGCCGCGGATCTCGATCTCCCAGTGGCCGTCGTCGAACTCGACCTCGGTCACCGTGCCCGGGCGGAAGGAGAGCGCCGCCGCACTGGCCCGCTCGGCGTCCACGCCGGCCTCGCGCACCGCGTCGTCGCGGTCGTCCCGGCTGTCGTCCCGGTCGTCCTTGTCGTTCCGGTCGTCGTCGCGGTCGTCGTCCTGGACCGGCGCCGAGGCCTTGCCGCTCTCCGCGTCGACCCGCACCTCGTGGCCGCGGCCCCGGGTGTCCACGACCTCGACCTCCCACTGCCCGTCGCCGTCGTCGTCCCGGCCGACCGACTCCACCACGCCCGACTTCTTCTCCAGCGCGGCGCTCACCGCTTCGGCCGCGGTGATCTTCGAGGTGGGCGCCGAGCCGTCCCCGGACGCCGCCACGGCGGTGAAGGCACCCCCGCCCACCAGGGCGGCGACGGCGACGGCGACGGCGATCTTGCGCTTCATGAGGGGTCCTCCCGGATCGGGTTGCTTCGACGGGGACCAATCTGGCCGGGCGAGGCTGAACGCAACCTGAAGCCACCTGAAGCGATCTTCAGCTTCGGTTTGCGACCCTGTGCACATGCGTTTGTTGATCGTGGAGGACGAGAAGCGGCTCGCCATCTCCCTCGCCAGGGGGCTGACGGCCGAGGGCTACGCCGTGGACGTGGTCCACGACGGGCTCGAAGGGCTCCACCGGGCCTCCGAGGGCTCCTACGACCTCCTCATCCTCGACATCATGCTGCCGGGCATGAACGGCTACCGCGTCTGCGCCGCCCTGCGCGCCGCCGGCGACGAGGTCCCCATCCTGATGCTCACCGCCAAGGACGGCGAGTACGACGAGGCGGAGGGGCTCGACACCGGCGCCGACGACTATCTGACCAAGCCCTTCTCGTATGTCGTGCTGGTCGCCAGGGTCAAGGCCCTGCTGCGCCGCCGGGGCCGCTCCGGCGGCTCGCCCGTGCTGACCGTCGGCGATCTGCGGGTGGAGACCTCCGCCCGCCGGGTCTTCCGGGGCGAGGACGAGGTGGCCCTCACCGCCAAGGAGTTCGCGGTGCTCGAACAACTCGCCGTGCGCGCCGGGGACGTGGTCAGCAAGGCCCAGATCCTCGAACACGTCTGGGACTTCGCCTACGACGGCGACCCCAACATCATCGAGGTCTACATCAGCGCCCTGCGCCGGAAGCTGGGCGCCCCGCGCATCCAGACCGTGCGCGGGGCCGGCTACCGGCTGGTGGCCGCGCGATGAGATCCGTACGCGCCCGGGCCGCGCTCGGCGCCACCGTGGTGGTCGCCGTCGCGCTGATCGCCGCCGGCCTCTCCGTCCTGCTGCTGCTCCGGTCCAACCTCATCGGCGCCGCCGACCTCCAGGCCGAGGTCACCGCCCGCGAGACGGCCTCCCGGTTCGCTCTCGACCGCGAGCCCGACCTCTCCGACGGGGAGGAGCGGCCCCTCCAGATCGTGGCCGGGAACGGCTGTGTGCTCGCCGCGAGCCGGGGCCTGGAGAAGATCTCCGGCACCGGCAGCGACCAGCCGCGCGCACAGTCCTGCGACCGGGGCGACGACTCCGGCGACGGGGACCGGGACGACGACCGGGGCGAGGACGACCGGAACGACGACGAGCCCGATCCCGGCCAGATCGAGGCGGGCCCGGCCGCCTTCACCAGCGGCAGCGCCACGGTGCGCGGCGACACCGCCTCGTACCGCTTCGCCGCCGTCGAGGCGACCCGGGGCGACGACGGGACCACCGCCACCGTCTACGCGGGTGCGCCCCTCGCCACCGAGCAGGGCGCGGTGGAGACCGTGCGCGACGCCATGCTGGTCGGCCTCCCGGTGCTGCTCCTGGTCGTCGGATCGGTGACCTGGCTGGTGACCCGGCGCGCGCTGCGGCCCGTCGAGGGCATCCGCGCCGAGATGGCGGCCATCACGGCCTCCGCCGATCTCTCCCGGCGCGTCCCGGTGCCCGGCTCCCGGGACGAGGTGGCCAGGCTCGCCCGTACGACCAATGAGACGCTCGCCGCCCTGGAGTCCTCCGAGGAGCGCCAGCGGCGCTTTGTCGCGGACGCCTCGCACGAGCTGCGCAGCCCCATCGCCTCGCTCCGCACCCAGCTGGAGGTGGGCGCGGCCCACCCCGAGCTGCTGGATGTGCCGGGCGCGGTGGAGGACACCGTACGGCTCCAGCAGCTCGCCGCCGATCTGCTGCTGCTGGCGCGGCTGGACGCCGGGGAGAAGCCGGGTCTGGCCCGGCTGGATCTGGGGGCGCTGGTGTCCGAGGAGGCGTCACAGCGGATGAGCGACCGGATTCCGGTGACGGTGGAGGCGGTTCCGGGCCTGGAGGTGAGCGGTTCGCGCTCCCAGCTCGCCCGGGTGCTCGGCAATCTGCTGGACAACGCCCAGCGGCACGCGGCCACCGCCGTCTCCGCGACGGTCCGCGGGGACGGCCGGCAGGTGGTGCTCGCGGTCGCCGACGACGGCGCGGGGGTGCCGGAGGCGGAGCGGGAGCGGATCTTCGAGCGGTTCGTCCGGCTCGACGACGCCCGCACCCGGGACGACGGCGGCGCCGGGCTCGGCCTCGCGATCGCCCGCGATGTGGCCGAGCGGCACGGCGGCAGCCTCACCGTGGGCGGGGCGGCGGCCGGCGGCGCGCTCTTCGAGCTCCGCCTGCCCGCCGCCGCCCCCGCCGGGCCCGGGCCGGAGGAAGGTTCCCACGACCTCCCGTCCGGATCTCGCCCGGCCCGCCGGCCCGGCCCGCCCGCTCCGGACGGAAGACCCTAGCTCTTGCCGCGCTTGCCGCGGAGGTGGTCGGCGACCGGGGCGAGCGACTGGCGCAGATCGGCCAGCGCCTCCGGCGTCATCAGGTCGATGAAGTGTTTCCGTACGGATGCCACATGGTGCGGTGCCACCTTCCGCATGGTCGTCATGCCGTCGTCGGTGAGGACCGCGTAGAGGCCGCGCCGGTCCGATTCGCAGTTCTCCCGGCGGACCAGACCGGCGCTCTCCATCCGGGTGATCTGGTGGGAGAGCCGGCTCTTGGACTGGAGGGTGGCGGCGGCGAGGTCGCTCATCCGCATCCGGTGCTCGGCCGACTCGGAGAGATTCACCAGGATCTCGTAGTCGTTGTTGGTGAGGCCGAATGGCTGGAGGTCCTTTTCGAGCTGGTGCATCAGCAGCCTGCTGACGTCCAGGTGGGCGCGCCAGGTGCACTGCTCGTCTTCGCTCAGCCAGCGAGTGGCCGTCTCGGTCTCCATATATGGATTCTACCTAAGAAGTTGAAATGCGGACAAAATTGGGGAGGAGAACTTCGGAGGCTCGGGGATCTCCGAGGGTGCCGCGCCGGACGCCCGCGATGGCGGGACCGCCCGGCCGCCTGCACAGGGGCTCAGTACGGTGCCCGCAGCGTACTGGGGGCGCAGGCGTTCGACGTCACACTCCGCAGATTACCGCTCACAGGCCGAAGCGGCGCTGGAGATCACCCAGCTGGCCCGGGAGCCGGGGCGCCGCCCCGGGATGACCCGCCCCGCCCCCGGCTCCCCCGGGCACCCCCGGCTGCCCGGGCGGCGCGCCCGTCGCGGTCTCCGGCAGCAGCGCCTCCGTCGACTGGAGCAGCACCGTCCCCGCGCCCGCGAACTCGAACTGGTGCTCCTCCCCGGAGGCCCCGCCGAGCCCCGTCAGCGCCCGCACCCCGCCCATCACCCCGGTCATATAGCCGTGGTCGTAGTGATGACAGGGGGAGGGGCAGTCCGCCCAGCCCACCAGCGCCTGCGGGTCCACCCGGATCGGCGGCTCCATGAACACCACCGGGCCGTTCGAGGCGGCCACGAACCTCCCCGTCCCGATCAGGGTGAGAAAGCCCGGCACGATCGACTGCTTCAGCGCCAGCGAGGGCTGGTACGCCAGCAGATTCCCGGCCCGGATCGTCAGATTCCCCTCGTCCAGGTCGAAGGAGTTCACATCGAACGCGCGGTCCGCGAGCAGCATCTTCCCGCTGCCCTCCGCCACCACCCAGTCCCCGGCGTGCAGCGGCGAGTGGAACGAGGTCCGCAGCAGCCGGTCGAGCCGGCCGTGGCCGATGCCGTTGAAGTCGATCCGCCCGTAATAGGCGATCATCTTCCCCTTCTGGAGGAACCACTGCCCGCCCTTCAACTCCACACAGAAGGTGTACGGGTTGACGTTGTCGTCACTCGGCAGGGTCATCGGGTCCCAGATCACCGGTGTGCTCACAGCTTCTCCTCCGACGCCTGGACGAACACCGCACCGCTGCCGCTCAGCTCCAGCTGGAACGCCTCGCCCGAGCCGCGCCCCACCATGTCGCGCCAGCCCAGCGCCGTGGAGAGCCTGTTCCGCACCTCGCCGTGGTGGGCCACATACGCCTGGGGATCGACATGGACCGGGCGCTCCGGCCGGATCGGCAGCTCGATCACCCCGCCGTGCGCCATCACCGCGACCGTGCCGTGGCCGCGCAGCGTGGTGGTGAAGAGCCCCTGGCCGCTCACCTGTCCGCGCACCATGCCCATGACCCCGCCCTGCGAGCCCAGGAACAGCGTCCCCTGCTCCAGCGAGCCGTCGAAGGCGAGCAGCCGGTCCGCCTCCACGCAGAGGGTGTCACCGGTGAGGCCGATGAGCTGGATGTGGTGGCCGCCGTGGCCGAAGAGAACGGTGCCGGCCCCCTCCACGGTCATCAGGGGTGTCGCCTCGTTCGCCACCCGGCGGCCGATCATCGACGCCAGACCGCCCTGGCCGCCCTGGGTGTTCGGGGTGAAGGAGACCTCGCCCCGGTACGCCAGCATCGCGCCGCGCTGGCTGTACAGCCGCTGCCCGGGGGTGATCGTCGCCTCCACCATCCGGGAGTTGATCTCGCGGAACGGCATCAGACCTCCCCTCCGACCGTGTTGCGCTCGCTCGGCTGGACGTAGACGAGCCCCTCGCCCTCGAACCGGATCTGGAACGCCTCGCCGCCGCCCTCGCCCATCAGCGTGCGGAAGGTCACACCGGACTGGAAGCTCTGCCGCAGACCGCCCTGGTGGGCGATGTACGCGCCGGGGTCCACCGAGAGCGGGTACCGCTCGGTCACCCGGAGCGCCACCGCCGGGCCGTCGGACATGATCGCGACCTGGCCGCTGCCCTCGACGGTGGTGGTGAAGAGGCCGTTCCCGCTCGCCCCGCCGCGCAGCCCGGTGAAGCTGGTGCCGGTGCGCAGCGCGGCGTCCGCGCAGAGGAGGTTGCTGGACTCGACATGGAGTCTGTCGCCGTCCAGCCGCACCAGGTTGATCTCCGAGGCGCGGTCGGCGAACCAGCAGGTGCCCTCCCCCTTCACCTCCATCAGCGTCATCTGCTCGCCGGTGATCCGGCGGGTGACCATGCCGCGGATGCCCTCACCGCCGCCGGACAGCTTCTTGAAGGCCATCCGGCCGTCGTAGGCGACCATCGACCCGTTCTTCGCTTTGACGGCGTCGCCGGTCATGCCGACCGCGAGCACCTTGCTCCCCTGGAGCCGGAACGTTGCCACCCAGCGAAGGTAACCGGTCGATGCCGACCCCGCACAAAGCCCTGGCAAAGGCGGCTGAGACAATGGCGAGGCGCTTGTGAGCGCATTCACAAGATCGTCTCCCGTCGTCCCCTCCGAAGGTGCCTCCGTGGACATCAAGACCGCCTCGTCCCTCCACCGCCTCCGTCTGGTCTCCGCCCCGGAGGCCATCTCCTTCATCCTGCTGATGATCGCCTCGGTGCTGAAGCGCACGACGGAGTTCAACGCGGTTCCGGCGCTCGGCATGATCCACGGCATTCTCTTCGTCATCTACGTGCTGTTCTGGCTGGACGCCTGGAACCGCACCAAGTGGGACCTGAAGACGGCGGCGCTGTACTTCATCCTCTCCGTCATCCCCTTCGGCGGCTTCGTGGCCGAGCGCAAGCTCAAGCGCGCCGCCGACGACGAGGTGATCGCCTCGCGCGCCCGCCAGGTCGGCAACGCCACCGCGTAACCGGCGCACTTCCCGGTACGGGCGTGAGCGGGGCGGCCCGCGCTCACGCCCGTACGCATGTCCGCCGCCGTGCCCGTGGGGCGGGGAGGACCGAAGGGCGAGACAAGGCGTACCGGCACGTGGTCGCTGGGTAGGGTCGACGCGTGTCCAAGCCGCTCAGCCTCGCCTTCGACCCCATCGCCCGCGCCGACGAACTGTGGCGGCAGCGCTGGGGCCCCGTCCCCTCCATGGCCGCCATCACCTCGATCATGCGCGCGCACCAGATCCTCCTGGCCGGGGTCGATGCCGTGGTCAAGCCGTACGGACTGACCTTCGCGCGGTACGAGGCGCTGGTGCTGCTCACCTTCTCCAAGGCCGGTGAGCTGCCCATGTCCAAGATCGGCGAGCGGCTGATGGTCCATCCGACATCGGTGACCAACACCGTGGACCGGCTGGTCAGATCCGGTCTCGTCGGCAAGCGGCCCAACCCCAACGACGGCCGGGGCACCCTCGCCGCCATCACCGACAAGGGGCGGGAGGTCGTGGAGGCGGCCACCCGGGACCTGATGGAGATGGAGTTCGGACTCGGCGCCTACGACGCCGAGGAGTGCGCGGAGATCTTCGCGATGCTCCGCCCGCTGCGGGTCTCGGCGCAGGACTTCGAGGAGCGCTAGCGCGCCCCCGGCCGGTGCCGCCCCGGGCGCGGGACGGCCGGTACGTCCCGTTACGCTCGGGGCCATGAAACAAACCGTGCTGACCCGCTACCGGGTGATGGCGTACATCACCGCCGTCTGGCTGCTCGTCTTCACCGTCGCCATCGTGCTGAAGTACGGCTTCGAGACCGGCGACACCATGATGATCTCGCAGATCCACGGTGTTCTCTTCATCGTCTATGTCATCTTCGCCTTCGATCTGGGCTCCAAGGCGAAGTGGCCCTTCGGCAAGCTGCTCTGGGTGCTGGCCGCCGGCTGCATCCCCGTGGCCTCGTTCTTCGTCGAGCCGAAGATCACCCGTGAGGCGCGCGCGCTGATCGCGGACGGCAGCGCCGTGAAGGCCGGGGCGTAGGGGTCCCGAGCGGACCCCGGACCCCGGGCCCCGGCACCCCGGACCCGCGGCATCCCGGACTCCCGACAACCCGGCCCCGGGCACCCCGGCCCCCCCGGCGGACCCGGTGGTCCGGCCCGCGCGGGCTCCCGCCGCCGCAGGCGCACGGCCTGCGGCGGAGCGATCCCTGTGGTGATCGTCCGCCCCTCCCGCCACTCCCACGGCGCGTTTCCATCGACATTTACTAGGACGTCCTAGTAAATTTGTTTCCATGGACGCTGAAGCGATGGAGGAAGGCCGCCGGCGCTGGCAGGCCCGCTACGACACGGCACGGAAGCGGGACGCCGATTTCTCGACGCTCTCCGGCGACCCGGTGGAGCCCGTCTACGGCCCCCGGCCGGGCGACACCTACGAGGGATTCGAGCGCATCGGCTGGCCCGGTGAGTACCCCTTCACCCGGGGACTCCACCCGACCGGCTACCGGGGCCGCACCTGGACCATCCGCCAGTTCGCCGGCTTCGGCAACGCCGAGCAGACCAACGAGCGGTACAAGATGATCCTCGCGGCCGGCGGCGGCGGGCTCTCCGTCGCCTTCGACATGCCGACCCTCATGGGCCGCGACTCCGACGACGCCCGCTCGCTCGGCGAGGTCGGCCACTGCGGGGTCGCCATCGACTCCGCCGCCGACATGGAGATCCTCTTCCAGGGCATCCCGCTCGGCGAGGTCACCACCTCCATGACGATCAGCGGCCCGGCCGTCCCCGTCTTCTGCATGTACCTGGTCGCCGCCGAGCGCCAGGGCGTCGACCCCGCCGTGCTCAACGGCACCCTCCAGACGGACATCTTCAAGGAGTACATCGCCCAGAAGGAGTGGCTCTTCCAGCCCGAGCCCCATCTGCGCCTCATCGGCGACCTGATGGAGCACTGCACCCGCGCCATCCCCGCGTACAAACCGCTCTCGGTCTCCGGCTACCACATCCGCGAGGCGGGGGCGACGGCCGCGCAGGAGCTGGCGTACACCCTCGCCGACGGCTTCGGCTATGTGGAGCTGGGGCTCAGCCGGGGCCTGCCGGTGGACACCTTCGCCCCCGGTCTCTCCTTCTTCTTCGACGCCCATCTCGACTTCTTCGAGGAGATCGCCAAATTCCGCGCGGCCCGCCGCATCTGGGCCCGGTGGATGCGCGATGTCTACGGCGCGAAGACCGACAAGGCGCAGTGGCTCCGCTTCCACACCCAGACCGCCGGGGTCTCGCTCACCGCGCAGCAGCCCTACAACAACGTGGTGCGCACCGCCGTCGAGGCCCTCTCCGCCGTCCTCGGCGGCACCAACTCGCTCCACACCAACGCCCTGGACGAGACCCTCGCCCTCCCCAGCGAGCAGGCCGCCGAGATCGCCCTGCGCACCCAGCAGGTGCTGATGGAGGAGACCGGCGTCGCCCATGTCGCCGACCCGCTCGGCGGCTCCTGGTACGTCGAGCAGCTCACCGACCGGATCGAGGCGGACGCCGAGCGGATCTTCGACCGGATCAGGGAGCGCGGGGAGCGGGCCCACCCCGACGGCCGGCACCCCATCGGGCCGATGACCTCAGGCATCCTGCGCGGCATCGAGGACGGCTGGTTCACCGGCGAGATCGCCGAATCGGCCTTCCGCTACCAGCGCTCGCTGGAGAAGGGCGAGAAGCGGGTGGTGGGCGTCAATGTCCACCACGGCTCGGTCACCGGCGACCTGGAGATCCTGCGGGTCAGCCACGAGGTCGAGCGCGAGCAGGTCCGGTCGCTGGCGGAGCGCCGGCAGCACCGCGACGACTCGGCCGTCCGCTCGGCGCTGGAGGCGATGCTCGCGGCGGCCAGGGACGGGACGAACATGATCGAGCCGATGCTGGCGGCGGTCCGCGCGGAGGCGACCCTCGGCGAGATCTGCGACGCGCTGCGGGTGGAGTGGGGCACCTACACCGAGCCGCCCGGCTTCTGAGGCCCGCGGCCGGGGGCCCGGCTCACCACCGCGGGGACGTGAGCCCCGACAGCAGCAGCAGGGTGAAGGCCCGGGCCCAGGCAGCGTCCACCGGCTCCGCGCTCACCAGCGTCCGGTGGACGACGGCGCCCGCGATCACATCGAAGACCAGATCCGCGTTGCGCTCGGCCGCCGCCGGATCGTCCTCGTACGGCAGCTCGCCGCGCGCCTGCGCCCGTTCCCGGCCCTGGAGGACCAGCCGCTTCTGCCGGTCCACGATCGCCGAGCGGATGCGCCGGCGCAGCGCCTCGTCCCGGGTGGCCTCGGCGACCACCGCCATCAGCGCCGTGCGCGCCTCGGGGCGCTGGAGCAGCGCGGCGAACTGGAGCACCATGGCCTCGACCTCGGCGGTGAGGCTGCCGAGGTCGGGCAGGGCGAGTTCGTCGAAGAGCACCGCGACGGCGTCCACCACCAACTCGCTCTTCCCCGGCCAGCGGCGGTAGAGGGTGGTCTTGGCGACCCCGGCCCGGGTGGCCACATCGCCCATGGTCAGCTTCGACCAGCCCAGTTCGACCAGTGCGGCCCGGGTCGCGTCGAGGATGGCGCCGTCGGCCCCGGCGCTGCGGGGCCGCCCCGGGAGTCCGGTGCGCGTCGGTTCACGAGCGGGCTGGCTGTGCATGACGGCGACCATACCGGTGGGTACGCCCCCCGGTGTGAGCCAGTTCACCGGGGGGATCTCACAGGTCGCGGGGGCGGGGGAGTTACGCTACGAGGCGTAGCGAAAGCCCTCACCGGCTCCGCGACAACCACTGGGCGCGGGGTGGGGACCCCGCGCCGCCGGAGCACGACTGTCCGGCCCGGTGGCCGCACTTTTCCCATGCGCGCGCGGAAGGGGGAGGATGTACTCATGCAGCCTAGGAACATGTCCATGAGCGGCGTCGTCGACCTCGCCGCAGTGAAGGCGGCCGGAGAGGCCAAGGCGAAGGCGGAAGCGGCCCGCGCCGAGTCCGCCCGCACGGGTGGTGCCCCCGCCGTGTCGCCCGCCAGTCTGGTGATCGACGTCGATGAGGCGGGCTTCGAGCGCGAGGTGCTCCAGCGGTCCGCCGAGGTCCCGGTCGTCCTCGACTTCTGGGCCGAGTGGTGCGGTCCGTGCAAGCAGCTCAGCCCGCTGCTGGAGCGGCTGGCACAGGAGTACAACGGCCGTTTCGTGCTGGCCAAGGTCGATGTCGACGCCAATCAGATGCTGATGCAGCAGTTCGGCATCCAGGGAATTCCCGCCGTCTTCGCGGTGGTCGCCGGCCAGGCGCTGCCCCTCTTCCAGGGCGCGGCACCCGAGCAGCAGATCCGCCAGACGCTCGACCAGTTGATCCAGGTGGCCGAGGAGCGCTTCGGCCTGACCGGGATCGCGGTGGACCCGGAGGCGGCCGGCGCCGAGTCCGGTGCCGCCGACGAGGCCCCCGTCCCGGCCGGTCCCTACGACGCGCTCCTGGAGGCCGCCGTGGCGGCCCTGGACGCCGGAGACTTCGGCGGCGCGGTCCAGGCGTACCGGAATGTGCTCTCCGACGACCCCGGCAACACCGAGGCCAAGCTCGGTCTGGCGCAGGCCCAACTCCTCGGCCGGGTGCGCGACATGGATCAGCAGAAGGTCCGCGAGGAGGCCGCCGGGAAGCCGGCCGATGTGGCCGCGCAGCTCGCCGCCGCCGATCTGGACCTGGTCGGCGGCCATGTGGAGGACGCCTTCGGCCGGCTGGTCGAGACGGTACGCCGCACGGCGGGCGACGACCGGGACGCGGCGCGGGTGCGGCTGCTCGAACTCTTCGAGGTGATCGGCCCCGACGATCCCCGGGTGACGGCGGCCCGGCAGGCGCTCGCCAGGGTGCTGTTCTGAGCCATATTCCTCAACTCCCGCGCGGACGTTCCGTTCTGTCGGGAGTGTGGTGATTCACGGCGGTGGTGCTGATCGGGCACCACCGCCGTTCTGGCGAAAGGGTGACACCGGGCGCCCGCTCTTTCTCCGGATTTGATCATTCCGGTCCCTGTTACTCGTGGTAAGTCAACAGGATTTCTCTGTCCGTTTATCGATGGCATTGGCCCCTTCTGGTGCCACACTCGGCTTCACCCTGTGTGGCCGCTCGGCAACTGTCGTCGGTGGCGTGGTGATCGACCCGTTACCAGTGGGTAACGACCCCCCTTGTGCCCCGGCCGGGAATGGACCACGATCGGTGACGCTCGGTCCACTTCCGCACCAGCCCGGCACCCAGCCGCGCCCGCGGTCCTGGGTCCCCACCGGGCCGGCCGGCGCCAGTGACGCGGGCCGTGGACAGGGGGGTTCCCGCCGAACCGGGCGGGGCCTGTCCGATTCGGTTGTGCGTGATGCGTCAGGCGCGACCAGTGGTTGTCGCTCGGGGGTGATCGCCGGTGTTTCGGACGCGGTACGTGGCTGAAAGCGCGGGCGCTCTCCTTCCCGAGGACGTAGCACTTCTCCCATCCCAGGACGGACGTCCGCGTCCGGACCGGAGATGTACGTCCGAGAAGGAGGAAAGTCATGGAGTCTGTGACTCGTGGCGGAACCAGATGGAAGCGGTTCGCCCTGGTCATGGTGCCGAGTGTGGCCGCGACGGCCGCGATAGGCATCGGTCTGGCACAGGGGGCGCTGGCAGCGTCGTTCGCGGTGTCGGGCCAGGAGTTCAAGGTCTCGACCGGGTACCTCGACGGTGCCGGGTTCTCCCAGTACGGCGGCGTCGACGTCGGCTACAAGGAGATGGAGGGAGACGAGAAGGTCCCGCGCGCGGTGGCCGTCTCCACCTTCAGGAGCGCGAAGATCGAGGACATGTGTCAGTCGGTCGTCACCGACGTGCCGATTCTCGGGAAGATCACCCTCAAGCTGAAGGCGGGCGAGGACCGGGCCAAGCCCGTCCGCGCGGAGAACCTCTACCTGGACATCTCGCAGCTGGACGCGGACGCCAAGTTCACGAACATCGACATCGGTGTCGCCGCCAAGGACACCGACAAGCCCGGGACCGGCAAGGGTCCCGCCGTGGCCGATGGCACCGGCAACGGCTTCGCCCAGCAGGCCGACCGGGCCCAGCTGTGGGGCGTCAAGCAGAAGGCGTGGGCGACCACGGCCGGAAGTTTCACCCTCAACGGTCTGAGCATGCGCCTCCACCGCGGCAGCGGTGAAGGTGTCGAGTGCTTCTGACGGTGACCCCGTCGCGGGTGGGCGGGGAGCGCTCCCCACCCACCCGCTCACCTCCTCACACAGCAACACCAGTTCCAGGGAGCTGTTTTCATGAGCGCCGAGTCCATGGCCACGGAGCAGAACGAGCACTTTCTCCGCGTCTTCCGGCGTCGGTTCCGTGACTGGCGGGGCCAACGGCCCTTCTGGGCGGGCCTCTTCACCCTCCTCGGCGGCATCCCGATCGCCTACTTCCCCTACGCGAGCATGGAGTTCGGCAATCTGACGCTCTCCATGACGACCACCACGGGGTCGGGCGCGCTGATCATCGGTGTGCTGTTGGTCACCCTCGGGCTGACGATGTGGTTCCACCACATCGTGCGGGTCTTCGCGGGGGTCGCGTCGATCCTGCTCGCCCTGGTCTCGATTCCCATCGCCAATCTGGGCGGATTCATCGTCGGCTTCCTCTTCTCGCTGGTGGGCGGTGCCCTCTCGATCTCCTGGGCGCCCGGCGGGGAGCGGCCCGCCGAACCGGGGAACAGAGCGCAGGCCGGCCCGGCCCGGCCGTGGGACGCGACCGGGTCCGACGCGAGAACACCCGGGACCACCACCGAACCCGACGGCGGGAGGAACAGTGCAGGGTGAGCCCACACGGTCGGCGGACACCGGGGACGACGGCGCCCGCACCAGAAGAGGTCCACGGCACGCGGCCCCCCGCAAGTCCCTGCTCGCCAAGCTCCAGCGCCCGGCCGGCAAGGCGATAGCCCTGGCGGCGATGCCGACCGCGGTCCTGGTGGGCATGGGGCTCACACCCCGGCTGGCGCTCGCGGAGGACAAGGACATCCCCTACGCGCCCGGCCCCTGTGTGACCCGCTCCGACGAGCCGTCCGCGCCGGCGTCCCCGCCGGATTCGGCGAAGCCCTCGCAGAGCCCTTCGCCGTCGCCGTCCGCCACCCCCACCGCTTCTCCTCCCGCTCCGACCCCGGGTGAGCCGTCCGGCGGGCCGTCGGGCGAACCGTCCGGCGGGCCGACCGCGGCCGGGGAGCCGGAGCCCGCCGGGAGCCCCTCCGCGTCGCGGTCCGGGGGCGCGGGGCCGGAGCACCCGGCGAGGGACCCCGCCCCCGGCCGGCCGGGGGCGGCCTCGGCGGCACCGGCCCGCTCCCCGTCCGCCGCCGGGGCGGAGCCCGGCGGGGAACGGCCCCGCGACCCGCTCGATCCGGGCGAGGCGCTCGGGGAGATCCTCGGCCGCCCGGGCGGCCAGCCGCCCCCCGCCTCCTCCCCGTCCACCGCCCCCGCCACCGGGAAGCCGCCCGGGAAACCCGCCCCGAGCCCGTCCCGGAATCCCTCCGGGAGTCCTTCCCCGAGTCCGTCGGCGAAGCCCTCCGCCGCGTCCTCCGGGCGGCCGGGGACCGACGAGGCCGCGGAGAAGACCCGGAAGGCCATCGAGGACGCCGCCGGCGCGGCGGGCGCGACCGTCGAGGAGCTGCCCGAGGAGGCCAGGGGCACCGAGCCCAGGAAGGACGAGGCCATCCCCGAGGGTGCCAAGCCCCGCTTCCCCTGCCCCACCCCCGACCCTCAGGCGCTCGCCGACGCCCGCGCCGAACCCGGCATCCCCCTGGTCCCCGACGACCCCTGGGTGCTGGAGAGTTCCCTGCTCACCCTGACCGGCCTGGACTACCACGGCATCGTGGAGGTCACCACGGGCGGCGGCAAGGTCAAGAAGGCCCTCAAGTTCACCGCGCGCGCCGTCGACATCAAGGATCTGCACCAGCTGGTGAGGGGCCCGATCGGCACCACCATCCACGTCGAGGCCCGCAAGGGCTCCACCTCGACCATCCGCGACAGCACGGTGACGATGTACACCGAGGAGCTGAAGGGCAATCTCTTCGGTCTGATCCCGGTCACCTTCAGCCCCCGGACCCCGCCGCCCGTCAATGTCCCCTTCGCCTTCTTCACCGATGTCCGGGTGGTGCAGGCCGGACAGTTCGGGGGGACGCTGACGGTGCCGGGGCTGAGCAACCACCTCACGGGCGGTGACGCGGGCCGCTGAGCCGCGGGGCGCCGGGAAGACCAGTGGGCCGTGGCCACCCCCGTACCGGCGGTACGGGGAGGACACGGCCCACGGCGGACGTGCGCGGCGGCTACGCCTCGCGGCCCAGGTGGTGCACCCGCACCATGTTCGTCGTACCGGGGACGCCGGGGGGCGAGCCGGCCGTCATCACCATGGTGTCGCCGTCGTTGTAGCGCTGGAGCTTCAGCAGCTCGGCGTCGACCAGGTCGACCATCTCGTCGGTGTTCGCCACATGCGGCACCACGAAGGACTCCACGCCCCAGCTCAGCGAGAGCTGGTTGCGTGTCGACTCCTCGGTCGTGAAGGCCAGGATCGGCTGACACGCGCGGTAGCGGGAGAGCCGGCGGGCCGTGTCGCCGGACTTGGTGAAGGCGATCAGGGCCTTGCCGTCCAGGAAGTCCGCGATCTCACAGGCGGCGCGGGCGACCGAACCGCCCTGGGTACGGGGCTTCTTGCCGGGGACCAGGGGCTGGAGGCCCTTGGACATCAGCTCCTCCTCCGCCGCCGTGACGATCTTCGACATCGTCTTGACCGTCTCGATGGGGTAGGCGCCCACGGACGACTCGGCGGAGAGCATCACCGCGTCCGCGCCGTCCAGGATCGCGTTGGCCACATCGGAGGCCTCCGCGCGCGTCGGACGGGAGTTGGTGATCATCGACTCCATCATCTGGGTCGCCACGATCACCGGCTTGGCGTTGCGCCGGCAGAGCTCGATCAGACGCTTCTGCACCATGGGGACCTTCTCCAGCGGGTACTCCACCGCCAGGTCGCCGCGGGCCACCATCACACCGTCGAACGCCATCACGACGTCCTCCATGTGGGCGACGGCCTGCGGCTTCTCCACCTTGGCGATGACGGGGACCCGGATGCCCACCTCGTCCATCACCTTGTGGACGTCCTTGATGTCATGGGCGTCCCGGACGAAGGAGAGCGCCACCATGTCGCAGCCCATCCGCAGGGCGAAGCGCAGGTCCTCGATGTCCTTCTCGGAGAGCGCGGGGACATTGACCGCCGCGCCGGGCAGGTTGATGCCCTTGTGGTCGGAGATGACACCGCCCTCGACCACGATCGTCTTCACCCGGGGGCCCTCGACCCCGACCACGCGCAGCTCGACATTGCCGTCGTTGATCAGGACCTGGTCGCCCTTGGAGACATCGCCCGGCAGCCCCTTGTAGGTGGTGCCGCAGATCGACTTGTCGCCCGCCACGTCCTCCGTGGTGATGGTGAACTCATCGCCGCGGATCAGCTCCACGGGCCCCTCGGCGAAGGTCTCCAGGCGGATCTTCGGGCCCTGGAGGTCGGCGAGCACGCCCACCGCGCGGCCGGTGTCCGCGGATGCCTTGCGGACGCGGTGGTAGCGGTCCTCGTGCTCGGAGTGGGAGCCATGGCTCATGTTGAAGCGGGCCACGTTCATTCCGGCCTCGATGAGCGTCTTCAGCTGCTCATACGAGTCGACGGCGGGGCCCAGTGTGCAGACGATTTTGGAACGGCGCATAAGGCTGATCCTATCCGTTTGTTTCGAGTCGGAATATTCAGGCCGATGGAATGGACAAATGGGCGGGACTCCGCTCAGCCGAGTGGCCCATCGGACACCAGCGCAAACGTCTGACGGGCGATCTCCAGCTCCTCGTCCGTCGGCACCACCGCCACCGCGACCCGTGCGTACGGTGCGGAAACGATCCGGGCCTCGTCCGACCGCTCCGCGTTCAGCGCGCCGTCCAGCGCGAGCCCCAGCTCCTCCAGACCGGCCACGGCGGCCTCGCGCACCGGCGCCGCGTTCTCCCCGACCCCGGCCGTGAACGCGATTGCGTCGACCCGGCCCAGTACCGCGTAGTACGCGCCGATGTATTTCTTCAGACGGTGTATGTAAATGTCGAAAGCGAGCCGGGCCCGCTCATCGCCCTCGTCGATCCGGCGGCGGATCTCCCGCATGTCATTGTCGCCGCAGAGGCCGACGAGACCGCTCTTCTTGTTCAGCAGTACGTCGATGTCATCAGCCGACATCCCCGCCACCCGCATCAGATGGAAGGTGACGGCGGGGTCGATGTCGCCGGAGCGGGTGCCCATCACCAGCCCCTCCAGCGGGGTCAGCCCCATCGAGGTGTCCACACACCGCCCGCCGGCCACCGCCGACGCGGAGGCGCCGTTGCCCAGGTGCAGCACGATCACATTGACGTCCTCCGGCGCCTTGCCCAGCAGCCGTGCCGTCTCCCGGGAGACATAGGCGTGCGAGGTGCCGTGGAAGCCGTAGCGGCGGATGCGGTGCGCGTCCGCCGTCTCCACGTCGATGGCGTAGCGGGCCGCCGACTCCGGCATCGTCGTGTGGAACGCCGTATCGAAGACCGCCACCTGCGGCAGATCGGGCCGCAGCGCCCGCGCGGTGCGGATGCCGGTGATGTTCGCCGGGTTGTGCAGCGGCGCCACCGGCACCAGCCGCTCCACCTCCGCGAGCACCTCGTCGTCGATCACCGTCGGCTCGGTGAACCGCAGTCCGCCGTGCACCACCCGGTGGCCGATCGCCGCCAGCTCGGGCGAGTCCAGCCCCAGACCGTCGGCGGCCAGCTCGCCGGCGACCGCCTTCAGCGCGGCGCCGTGGTCGGCGATCGGGGCCGTGCGCTCCCGCTTGCCGCCGCCCGCGCCGCCGGTGAGCGGGGTGTGCACGAGCCGGGAGGTCTCCTCGCCGATCCGCTCGACCAGGCCGACGGCCAGCCGCGCGCCGCCCCTCATGTCGAGAAGCTGGTACTTCACCGACGAGGAGCCGGAGTTGAGGACGAGGACTCGGGTCGCTGTCATGGGGCCTTCTGTGTGGTGCGGGTGTGCTGCGGAGGTCATGGGATGAGGACCGGGATACGGATACGGATACGGATCAGGGCCGGGGTTCCGGCTGGGCCTGGATGGCGGTGATCGCCACCGTGTTCACGATGTCGCTCACCAGCGCTCCCCGGGACAGGTCGTTCACGGGCTTGCGCAGCCCCTGGAGCACCGGGCCCACCGCCACCGCGCCCGCCGAGCGCTGCACGGCCTTGTAGGTGTTGTTGCCGGTGTTGAGGTCGGGGAAGATCAGCACGGTCGCCCGCCCCGCCACCTCGGAGTCCGGCAGCTTGGTCGCGGCCACGGTCGGCTCCACCGCCGCGTCGTACTGGATCGGGCCCTCGGTGCGCAGCTCCGGGTGGGAGCGGCGGACCAGCTCGGTGGCCTCCCGGACCTTGTCGACATCGGCGCCCGAGCCGGAGGTGCCGGTGGAGTAGGAGAGCATCGCGATCCTCGGCTCCACGCCGAACCGGGCCGCCGTGGCCGCCGACTGGACGGCGATGTCGGCGAGCTGCTCGGCGTTCGGGTCCGGGTTGACCGCGCAGTCCCCGTACACCAGCACCTTGTCCGCCAGGCACATGAAGAAGACCGACGACACGATCTTGGCGTCGGGCTTGGTCTTGATGATCTCGAACGCCGGGCGGATGGTGGCCGCCGTGGAGTGCACCGAGCCCGAGACCATGCCGTCCGCGAGGCCTTCCTGCACCATCAGCGTGCCGAAGTAGTTCACGTCGGCGACCACGTCGTACGCCAGCTCCACCGTCACACCCTTGTGGGCGCGCAGCTCCGCGTACCGTTCGGCGAAGCTCTGGCGCAGCTCGGAGGTGTTCGGGTCGATGAGCTGGACGCCGCCCAGGTCGATGCCGAGGTCGGCGGCCTTCTTGCGGATCAGCTCGATGTCGCCGAGCAGGGTCAGATCGCAGACGTCCCGGCGGATGAGCACATCGGCGGCCCACAGCACCCGCTCCTCGCTGCCCTCGGGCAGCACCACCCGCCGCCGGTCCGCGCGGGCCTGCTCCAGCAGCTCGTGCTCGAACATCATCGGGGTGACATGGCCGCTGCGGGCCACCGCCAGCCGGGCCAGCAGCTCACCGGTGTCGACATGGCGCTCGAAGAGGCCGAGCGCCGTCTCGGCCTTGCGCGGCGTCGAGGCGTTCAGCTTCCCTTCGAGGCCGAACAGCTCGGCCGCCGTGGGCCAGCTCGTGGAGGGCACCGAGATCACCGGGGTGCCGGGCGCGAGCCGGGAGGCGAGGGTGAGGACCTCGTCGCCGGGGCGCTCGTCCAGGGTGAGCAGCAGGCCCGCGATCGGCGGGGTGCCGGCCGAGTGGGCGGCCAGCGCGCCGACCACCAGATCGGCGCGGTCGCCGGGGGTGACCACCATGCAGCCGGGGGTCAGCGCCTTGAGGAAGTTCGGCAGCATCGCACCGCCGAAGACGAAGTCCAGGGCGTCCCGGGCGAGCCCGGAGTCGTCGCCGAGCAGCACGGTGCCGCCCAGGGCGTGGGTGATCTGGGCGACGGTCGGGGCGGAGAGCGCCGGCTCGTCGGGGAGTACGTAGCAGGGGACGGGGAGCCGCGCCGCGAGCCGCTCGGATATGACCGCGCGGTCGGCGGGGGAGACCCGGTTGACGACCATCGCGAGCACCTCGGCGCCCAGGGCCTCGTACGCCCGGTGGGCGTTGCGGGCCTCGGCCCGCACCGATTCGGCGGTCTGGCCCTTGCCGCCGACGACGGGGATCACGGAGGCGCCGAACTCATTGGCGAGCCGGGCGTTGAGCGCCAGCTCGTCGGGGAGCTGGGTGGCGGCGAAGTCGGTGCCGAGGACCAGCACCACCTCGTACTCCCTGGCGACCTGGTGGAAGCGGTCGACCAGCCGGGAGACCAGCTCGTCGGTGCCCTTCTCGGCCTGGAGCGCGGAGGCCTCGTGGTAGTCGAGGCCGTAGACGGAAGCCGGGTCCTGGGTGAGCCGGTACCGCGCCCGCAGCAGTTCGAACAGCCGGTCGGGTCCGTCGTGCACCAGGGGGCGGAAGACCCCGACCCGGTCCACTTGGCGGGTGAGGAGCTCCATGACTCCCAGCTCGACGACCTGCCGGCCGTCCCCCCGGTCGATCCCGGTCACGTACACGCTGCGCGTCACGCGTGCTCTCCTGTCCGTCTTCGCTCGCTGGTGCTGTCGTACGGGTCCCGTACGGACACCTCTACCGTGCGACCGCTCGCACAAACGGCCGTACAAAAAAACCGCTGGTCGGCGGCTTTACCTCTTGACAATACCTCCGAGGCTGGATAAGGCGCCTGCCGGACCGGTGTCATCGGGGACGGAGGGGGCACCCGGGCGGTAGGGCAGCGCCCCGTGGCCCATGGAACAATTGGCCCCAGGGTCACGTGTACCACCCGACGAGCAGGAGACACAGCACGATGCGTATCGGAGTTCTCACCGCAGGGGGCGACTGCCCCGGACTGAACGCAGTGATCCGGTCGGTCGTGCACCGGGCGATGACGGGACACGGGGACGAGGTCATCGGCTTCGAGGACGGCTTCAAGGGCCTCCTCGACGGGCACTACCGCCCGCTCGACCTCAACGCGGTCAGCGGGATTCTCGCCCGTGGCGGCACGATCCTGGGCTCGGCCCGGCTGGAGCGCAACCGGCTCCGCGAGGCCGCCGAGAACTGCGGGGAGATCCAGCGGCGGTACGGGATCGATGTGCTCATCCCGATCGGCGGGGAGGGCACCCTCACCGCGTCCCGGATGCTCTCCGACGCGGGGATGCCGGTCGTCGGCGTGCCGAAGACCATCGACAACGACATCTCCGCCACGGACCGCACCTTCGGCTTCGACACCGCCGTGACGGTCGCCACCGAGGCGATCGACCGGCTGAAGACCACCGCCGAGTCGCACCAGCGCGTGATGGTCGTCGAGGTCATGGGCCGGCACGCCGGGTGGATCGCCCTGGAGTCCGGGATGGCGGGCGGGGCGCACGGGATCTGCCTGCCGGAGCGGCCCTTCCAGGTCGAGGATCTGGTGAAGATGGTGGAGGAGAGGTTCTCCCGGGGCAAGAAGTTCGCCGTGATCTGCGTCGCCGAGGGGGCGCACCCCGCCGAGGGGTCGATGGAGTACGGCAAGGGGGAGATCGACCAGTACGGCCACGAGCGCTTCGAGGGGATCGGCAACCGCCTGGCGACCGAGCTGGAGCACCGCCTCGGGAAGGAGGCGAAGCCGGTGATCCTCGGGCATGTCCAGCGCGGAGGGGTGCCGACGGCGTACGACCGGGTGCTGGCGACGCGGTTCGGGTGGCATGCGGTGGAGGCGGCGCACCGGGGGGACTTTGGCAAGATGACTTCGTTGCGGGGGACGGATGTGGTGATGGCTCCGCTGGCGGATGCGGTGACCCGTCTGAAGACGGTTCCGACGGAGCGCATGTACGAGGCGGAGTCCGTCTTCTAGCCCGCCCCGGGCGGCCCCGGCGCCACAGGTGGCCCGGCACACCCGGCCCGTCCGGCATTTGAGGACGGCCCCCGCGCTACAGGTGCCCCGAGCAAACCCAGCCTGTCCGGCGATTGAGGACGGACCCTGTGCGACAGGTGGCCCGAGCAAACCCAGCCTGTCCGGCGATTGAGGACGGACCCTGTGCGACAGGTGGCCCGAGCAAACCCAGCCTGTCCGGCGGTTGAGGACGGCCCCCGCGCTACAGGTGGCCCGAGCAAACCCAGCCTGTCCGGCGGTTGAGGACGGACCCTGTGCGACAGGTGGCCCGAGCAAACCCAGCCTGTCCGGCGATTGAGGACGGACCCTGGTCCACAGGTGGCCGCATGCTGCGGGTCGCGGTCGGGGGCCAGCCCCCGAACCCCCGCGCGTCAATCGCCGGCGGGGCTGGGGTGGCGTGCCTCAAGCGCCGGAGGGGCTGGGGTGGGGCGTCTCAAGCGCCGGAGGGGCTGGGCTCGCTCAGCTTGCCGGAGGGGCTGGGGTGGGCGGCGGGCAGGAATTCGAACGGGCCGGGGCACCCGGACTACCCCTTGACCGCCCCGCCCAGCGCGAACCCTGCCCCCAGGCGGCGGGCGATCAGCAGGTACAGCAGCAGCACCGGGGTTGAGTACAGCATCGAGAACGCCGCCAGCTGCCCGTACACCACCGTCCCGTAATTCCCGAAGAACGTGAAGATCGACACCGACGCGGGCAGCCGGTCCGGAGTCAGGATCAGCATGAACGGAACAAAGAAGTTCCCCCACAGCTGGATAAAGGTGTAGATCGTCACCACCCCCACCCCCGGCCCCATCAGCGGCAGCACCACCCGCACCAGCGCCTGCCTCCCCGACGCCCCGTCCGTCCACGCCGCCTCCTCCAGCGCCACCGGGACCGAGTCCATGAAGTTCTTCATCAGCCAGATGGAGAAGGGGAGCTGGGAGGCGGCCAGGAAGAGCCCCGTCCCGTACATCGTGTCGATCAGGTTCACCTGGACGAAGAGCCCGTAGACCGGGACCATCACGGCCGTCACCGGCAGACAGGTCGTGAAGAGGATCGTCAGCAGATAGGCCCGCCCCCACCGCCCGCCGTGCCGCGACAGCGGATACGCGGCGAGCGCGGCGCACCCCACCGTCAGCGCCGTCGCCCCGCCGCACAGCAGCAGACTGTTCAGCATCGGGGTGAAGGTGATCTCCTCCGTGAGCACCGCTCCGAAGTTCTCCCCGCCGACCGACGACGGCAGCCGGACCCGCATGTCCGCCGCCGGGTCCACCGACGCCAGCACCAGCCACACCAGCGGGACGGCGAACGCGCAGGCGGTCAGCAGCAGGGCGGCGTCCGCCGCCCGCCGTGCCCGGCGGGCCCGGGCCGGGCCGGCTCCGGGGCGCATCAGACCTCCGCCCGCAGCAGCCGCAGATACACCGCCGAGAACACCGCGCCCACCAGCAGAAGCAGCAGCGCCACCGCCGTCCCGTACCCGATCAGGCTCTTCAGGAAGGCCTGGTCGTACATGAACACCGGCAGCGTCCGGCTGCGGTTCCCGGGGCCGCCCCGGGTCATCGCCCAGATCAGCCCGAAGACCGAGAGCGTGGAGAGCGTGTTCAGCATCAGATTCGTGCCGATCGAGCGGCGGATCATCGGCAGGGTGATGTGCCACAGCCGGCGCACCCCGCTCGCCCCGTCCACCTCGGCCGCCTCCACCACCTCACGCGGGATGTCCGAGAGCGCGGCCGAGTAGATCAGCATCGAGAAGGCCGTGCCGCGCCACACATTGGCGAGGGAGACCGCCAGGATCGGCAGGGTGTACAGCCAGTTCTGCGCGGGGAGATGGAGCCACTCCAGCAGCGCGTTCAGCGTTCCCTCGCGGCGGAAGAAGACATAGAGCAGAAACGCCGCGACGATCTCCGGCAGCACCCAGGCCGTGACCACCAGCGCCCCGGTGACCGTGCGCACCGGACGGGACGCCGAGCGCATCAGCGCCGCCAGCGCGAGACCCAGGGTGTTCTGCCCGACGACGGCGGAGACAAAGGTGAAGACCAGCGTCAGCCACACGGCGTCGCGGAACCCGTCGTCCGCGAAGGCCCGGCGGAAGTTGTCGAACCCGACGAACTCCGCCCCCGACGAGCCCGTCAGCTGCATATCGGTGAAGGCGATCCAGACGCAGTACCCGATCGGCCCGGCCAGGAAGAGCAGCAGCAGGACGGTGGCGGGCGTCACCGGCGCCCACCGCCGCAGCGCGGCGCGGACCGGCGCCGCCCCGGGTGCCCCGGTGGCGCTCACCCGGTCGTGACCGCGCCGTCGGCGATCGTCCTCAGTTCGTCGTCGTACGCCCGGGCCGCCTCGGCCGCCGAGGCGTCGCCCGTCGTCACCTTCTCCAACGCCTCCCCGATCGCCGACGACACCCGCGGGTAGACGGGCAGCGCCGGCCGGTAGTGGGTGTACCGGACCAGTCCGGTGAAGAAGCCGACGCCCGGCATGGAGGAGAGATACGCCGGGTCGGCCGCGACATCCCTCCGGACCGCGATCTGCGCGCCGACCACGCACCAGCGGGTCGCGTTCCGTCTGCTCTGGAGCGTGCGGATGAACCGCCAGGCCAGATCGGCGTTGCTCGCCCTCCGCGGGATCGACCAGGCCCAGCCGCCGGACATCGAGACCTTCCCGGGTGCCTGCCCGCGCTGCGTCGGCATCGCCGCCCGGCCCAGCTCCTCGCTCCAGCCGGGCCACTTCCTCGCACCCGACGCGATCCAGTGCTGGCCCATCCACGAGCCGTCGAGCGCGATCGCCAGCTTCCCCTCCGGGAGCCACTCGGTGGCGACCCGTGTGCCCACGTTCGGGTCGAGGGCGTCGGAGACCTCGGGGCCCAGCTTCTCCGCGTACACCGTCCGGACGAAGTCGAGGGCGTCCCTGAAGCCCCGGCCGCCGGCGACCCACTTGCCGTCGTGGTGGAGCGGATCGGCCCCGGTCCCGTACAGCAGCATCTCGAAGCCCTGCATCACCGCCGCCTCGCCCGGGCCCTTGCCGGTGTAGACATTGAGCGGGATGACGCCCGGGACCCTCTCCTTGACGGTACGGGCGGCCTCCAGCAGCTCCGCCCAGCTCCGGGGCTGCCAGTCGGCGGGCAGACCGGCCCTGGCGAAGATCGCCTTGTTGAACCAGAGCCCCCGGGTGTCGGTGCCGTCCGGGACGCCGTAGGTCTTTCCGTCGCCGCCCCCGGCCGCCGCCTTCGCGCCGTCCTCGAACTGCGCCCACTCCTTCCAGTTCGAGAGATAGCCGTCCAGCGGTCTCAAATACCCGGCCTCGATATCGGAGTTGACGCGGAAGGTGTCCTCGTACACCAGATCCGGCGCGGTTTTCGCGGAGCGCATCATCTGCTGCGCCTTGGTGCCGTAGTCGCTGTCCGGGGCCTGCACCGGAATGAGTTCAACCCTCTTTCCCGGGTTGGCCTTCTCGAACTCCTCCCGGACCGTGTCGAGATGGCGGTCCATGAAACGGTTCTTGTTGTCGGTGGAGCGCTTGTAGACCACTTTCACGGTGTCGGGATCGCGGTCCGATCCGCTGCCGCAGGCGGTGAGCGCCGATCCCGAGACGGTGAGCGCGATGACGAGGGCCAGTGGGGCGGTGGGGCGCACAGGCACGACCTCCTCTGAGCCGGGCTCCGGGCCGCGGGGCCTCGGAGGGCTGCCGTGCGACCGTAGGTCCGGCCCGCTGAGGGGGTCAATCCCCGTGCAGGGAGGTCGTCAGTGCGTCGGCCGCCCGTCCGGGCGCGGGCTCCCGTCCGCGCCCGGCGGGTGGTTCGGCGCGTGGCCCGGCGGGTGGTTCAGCGAGTGGCGGGAATCCATCGGTACTGGAGCTCCGGCCGGCCGATCTGGCCGTACTGCGGACTGCGCGCCGCCCGGCCCTCGCCCACCAGGTGCTCCAGATAACGGCGGGCGGTGATCCGGGAGATCCCCACCGCCGTGCCCGCCTCCGCCGCCGTCAGACCCCCCGGCGCGTCCCGCAGCGTACGGGTGACGGACTCCAGCGTGGGACTGCTCAGCCCCTTCGGCAGCGCGCCCCCCTGCGGTGCCCGCAGCGCCCCCAGCGCCCGGTCCACCTCGTCCTGCCCGCTGGCCTCCCCGGCCGCCGCGCGGAACTCCGCGTACCGCGCGAGACGGTCCCGCAGGGTCGCGAAGGTGAACGGCTTCAGGACGTACTGCACCACCCCCAGCGACACGCCCTCGCGCACGATCGCCAGATCGCGGGCGGAGGTGACGGCGATGACATCGGCGTGGTGGCCGGCCGCGCGCAGCGACCGCACGAGATGGAGCCCGTGCCCGTCCGGGAGATAGAGATCGAGCAGCAGCAGATCGACCCGGGTCCGCTCCAGCACCCGTACCGCCTCCGAGCGCGAGTGGGCCACGCCCGCCACCCGGAAGCCGGTGACCCGGCCGACGTAGAGCGCGTGGGCGTCGGCGGCCACCGGATCGTCCTCCACCACCAGGACCCGGATCGCCTCGGGGTCCTCGCCGCCGGGGCCGGCCGGCGGACGGGGCGCGCTCACGCGGACACCTCCGCGCGCAGCGGCAGCCGTACGCTGAACCGCGCGCCGCCGTCCGGACCCCGGTCCAGCTCCACCGCGCCCCCGCTCCGGTGCACCGCCTGCCGCACCAGCGCGAGGCCGAGGCCCCGGCCGGCGCCGTGGGTGGACCAGCCCCGGCGGAACACCTCGTCCACGCGCGCCGGGTCGACGCCCGCGCCCGTGTCGTACACCTGGATCAGCAGCCCGTCCTCGTCGGCGCGGGCGGTGACGGTGACCCTGGCCCTCGGCGCGGCCGCCGCTCCGTCACCGGGCCCGGGGCGCGGCTCCTGGCAGGCCGCCGCGTCCACCGCGTTGTCGATCAGATTGCCGAGGATCGTCACCAGGTCCCGGGCGGGCAGCGAGGCCGGGAGCACCCCGTCGTCGATCCGGCTGTCCGGGGCGAGCACCAGCTCCACCCCCCGCTCGTTGGCCTGCGCCGCCTTGCCCAGCAGCAGCGCCGCCAGCACCGGTTCGCCGACCGCACCCACCACCCGGTCGGTCAGCACCTGCGCCAGCTCCAGCTCCGCCGTCGCGAACTCGACGGCCTCCGGGACCCGGCCCAGCTCGATCAGCGACACCACCGTGTGCAGCCGGTTCGCCGCCTCGTGGGCCTGGGAGCGGAGCGCCTGGCTGAATCCGCGCTCGGAGTCCAGCTCCCCGGAGAGCGCCTGGAGTTCGGTGTGGTCGCGCAGGGTCGCGACCGTGCCGCGCTGCTCGCCGCCGACCACCGGGCTGGTGTTGACGACGATGACCCGGTCGGCGGTGAGATGGACCTCGTCCACCCGGGGTTCGGAGGCCAGCAGCGCGCCGGTGAGCGGGGCGGGCAGCCCCAGTTGGTCCACCGGGCGGCCGACCGCGTCCGGGCCCAGGCCCAGCAGCTCCCGCGCGCCGTCGTTGACCAGGGCGATCCTGCGCCGGCCGTCGAGCATCAGCAGCCCTTCGCGGACCGCGTGCAGCGCGGCCTCGTGGTAGTCGTGCATCCGGCTCAGCTCGGACGCGTTCATGCCGTGGGTGTGCCGCCGCAGCCGTGCGTTGATCACATAGGTGCCGAGTCCGCCGAGCGCCAGCGCCCCGCCCGCGACCACGAGCAGCGCCGCCACCTGCTCGCGCACCTGCTCGGTGATCTTCTGGATGGTGATCCCGGCGCTGACCAGGGCGACGATGCGCCCGCCGTCGCCGTACACCGGTACCACCGTACGGATGGAGGGGCCGAGCACACCCGGATGCCGTTCGCTGTGGATCTCGCCGTTCAGGGCCTGTTCGGTGTGGCCGAGATAGGTGCGCCCGATCTCCCCGGGTTCGGGGTGGGTCCAGCGGGTGCCGTCCGGGGCCATGACCACGATGAAGTTGACGCCCGCGTCGCGGCGCAGCCCCTCCGCGTACGGCTGGAGCGCCTCGGTGGGGCGGGGGGAGCCGGCGGCGGCGATGACCGAGGGGGAGTGGGCGACGGCGGTCGCCGCGGCCCTGGACTGGAGCCGCGCGGTCTCCTCGGCCTGGGTGCGGTCGGTGAGGTAGGTGAAGAGGGCACAGACCGCCACGATCGCGGCGACCAGGACAACCTGCATCGCGAAGAGCTGTCCCGCGAGGCTGCGGGGGCGGGGTATGCGCATGGCCTAAGTCTGCCTGCCGGATTTCGTATGAACGAAACGCACGTAAGCGTGACCGGGGTCACAGGGTGATGGATAGTCGCGGAAATCCATATGGGACATGGACCGGCTTTCTTTTGTATGAGGAGGGACCCCCGTGGCTGCTGTTGCAGGCAGAAGGGACCGTACGCACTATCTGTACATCGCCGTTATCGCGGCGGTGGTGCTGGGCATCACCGTGGGCTTCGTGGCACCGGGAGTCGCCGTCGAGCTGAAGCCGATCGGCGCGGGGTTCGTCAACCTCATCAAAATGATGATCTCGCCGGTGATCTTCTGCACGATCGTGCTGGGGATCGGGTCGGTCCGCAAGGCGGCCAAGGTCGGCGCGGTCGGCGGTCTCGCGCTGGGGTACTTCCTGGTGATGTCGACCGTGGCGCTGGCGATCGGTCTGCTGGTCGGCAACTTCGTGGAGCCGGGCTCCGGGCTCCAGATCACCGAGGCCGCGAAGGCGGCGGGCGACAAGGCCGCCGAGGGCGCGGGCGGCGAGTCCACCGCCGACTTCCTGCTGGGGATCATCCCCACGACGATGGTCTCCGCCTTCACCGAGGGCGAGGTGCTCCAGACGCTGCTGGTGGCGCTGATGGCCGGGTTCGCGCTCCAGGCGATGGGGGCGGCGGGTGAGCCGGTGCTGCGCGGGATCGGGCACATCCAGCGGCTGGTCTTCCGCATCCTGGCGATGATCATGTGGGCCGCTCCGGTGGGCGCCTTCGGCGCCATCGCCGCCGTGGTCGGCGAGACCGGGATGGACGCGCTGAAGTCGCTCGCGGTGATCATGATCGGCTTCTATGTGACCTGCGCGCTCTTCGTGTTCGTGGTGCTGGGCGCGCTGCTGAAGCTGGTCTCCGGGGTGAATCTGCTCGCCCTGATGAAGTACCTGGGCCGGGAGTTCCTGCTCATCGTCTCCACCTCGTCGTCGGAGTCGGCGCTGCCGAGGCTGATCGCGAAGATGGAGCACATGGGCGTCAGCAAGCCCGTGGTCGGCATCACCGTGCCGACGGGCTACTCCTTCAACCTCGACGGCACGGCGATCTATCTGACGATGGCCTCGCTCTTCATCGCCAACGCGATGGGCGACCCGCTGAGCGCCTCCGAGCAGATCTCGCTGCTGATCTTCATGGTCATCGCGTCGAAGGGCGCGGCGGGCGTCACGGGCGCCGGGCTCGCGACCCTCGCGGGCGGCCTCCAGTCGCACCGGCCGGAACTGGTCGACGGGGTCGGGCTGATCGTCGGCATCGACCGCTTCATGAGCGAGGCGCGGGCGCTGACCAACTTCGCGGGCAACGCGGTGGCGACGGTGCTGGTCGGCACCTGGACGAAGGAGATCGACAAGGAGCGGGTCCGCGAGGTGCTGGCCGGGCGGATTCCGTTCGACGAGGAGACCCTGCTGGACGACGGGCACGGCGGGCCGGTGGAGTCCGCCGCGCCCGGGGCGGCGGAGCCCGCTCCCGGCCCGGAGAAGAAGAAGGTCGTGACCACCAAGGTCTGATCCGGGCCCGGCCCGCTCCCCGGGACGCCCGCGTCCACCCTCCGCTTCCCCCCACGGCGGAGGGTGGGCGCGGGCTTTCGCGGTGCGGCCGGCGCGGGGTCTCGCGCGGTGCGCGGGGGCGGGCGGAGGCTCCCCGAGGGTCCCGGAGGCTCCCCGGGGGTCCCGGGGGCGGGCGGGCCTTCGCGTTCCCGGGGCCGGGGGCGGGTGCCGGGTGCGGGGTGCGGGTGCGACCACTTGACCTCAACCTTGGTCGAGCTTCTACGGTCGTTCCCATGAAGACCTACACAGAGCGGCAGTTGGCCGCCCAGCCCGTCGGCTACTGGACCGGGGAGGCGTACCGCACGATCGTCGCCCGCATCCGCGCCGGACTCGCCGAGGAGCGGCTCACCCAGCCCCACTGGTGGATTCTCAACCATGTCTCGGGCCGCCCGGGCCACTGGCGGCGCGCTCCCCTCGCCGCCTGGCTGGTCACCTTCGACGACCAGGACACCGACTTCCCCGCCGTCCTCGACGACCTGGTGGCGCGCGGCTGGCTCACCGAGGCGGAGAGCGGCGAGCTGGCCCTCACGGACCAGGGGGAGGCGGGCCGGGCCCGCGCCCGGGAGCGGACGGCGGCGACGACCCGGCTGATCCACCAGGGCATCGACACCGCGGAGTACGTCGCCGCGCTCCAGGTGCTGCGCCGGATGATCGACAACCTGGGCGGCCGGAGCGACCTCCCCTGACCCCGCCGCACGGGGGCCGGCCCCGGGACACGGCCGCGTCAGCCGGGCACGACCCGTGGGTCGCGCGTGCCGGGGGCCGCCGGACACAGCGCGGTCACAGGGCATCAGGAGGGTGACCGGCCGGGCCATCGGGCGGGGTCACGCGCAGGACGACCGGGCGAGCGCCCACGAGGCGATCGTCCGTCCCCGGCCTCCCCCGTGCCCGTCCGTTTGCCCTGCCGCCGACGTCAAGGTCTACGGTCGCCTCCATGCGAATCGGCGAGCTGGCGCGGCGGGCCGGCACCACCACCCGCACCCTGCGCTACTACGAGTCACGCGGGCTGCTGCCCGCGCGGCGCGCGGCGAACGGATACCGCGCCTACGACGAGAGCGATCTGCGGCTGCTCCAGCAGATCAGGACCCTTCAGGACTTCGGGTTCGACCTGGAGGAGACCCGCCCGTTCGTGGAGTGCCTGCGCGCGGGCCACCCGTCGGGCGACTCCTGCCCCGCCTCGCTCGCCGTCTACCGGGCCAAGCTCGGCGAACTGGACACGCTCATCGAGCAGCTCCGGTCCGTCCGTGACCAGCTCGGTTCGCAGCTCGCCCGGGCCGAGTCGGAGCTGACCGCCGGCCCGGAACCACGATGCGCATTCGGAGGATGACGGATGATCAGAGCAGAAGGCGTCGCCATGGTGACGGACGCTGACTTCGCCGCGGAGGTACTGAAGGCCGACCACCCGGTCCTGGTCGAATTCACCGCCGCCTGGTGCGGCCCCTGCCACCAACTGGCCCCGGTCCTGAGCGCGGTGGCGAAGGAGGAGGCCGCCCGCCTCAAGGTGGTCCAGATCGACGTGGACCGGAACCCGGAGACGAGCGTGCGGTACGGAGTCCTCTCCACGCCGACCCTGATGGTCTTCCGCGCCGGCGAACCCGTCCACTCCCTGGTGGGCGCCCGCCCGAAGGCCCGGCTGCTGCGCGAACTGGACGCGGTGCTGACCGCCTGACCGGGTCGCGATGCCCATCGCCTCCGCCAGGAGGCGCAGCTGGACGGCGTTCGCGCTCGGAGCCGAGCGCGAACGCCGTCCTCCACACGGGGAGCGGTGCCGAAGCCGGAACCTTCGAGGTCCGCTTCACGCCCACCGGGCGCCACATCCTGACCGCGGTCGCCGGCACCGGAGCGTCGGCCGGAGTGCCGCGCGTCCAGTGCCCCGACGGGGAGAACACGCGCGGACGGGGACCGGGCATGGTGAGTGCCCTCGCCGACCGGGTCGAGATTCGCGGCGGCGCCGACGGCACGGTCACCGCGCGGCTGACCCGGGTGCTGGTTCAACCCGGGGGTGGCGATGGGCCGGCGGGGTCCCCGGACCCGGCGGACCCGGCGGTGTCAGTGCCCGTTGGTAGAAAGGAGGCACCGGCACGGCGCACCCACCAGCAGGAGGAACCCCATGGGCACCTGGGGCAGTGGCAATTTCGACAGTGACACGGCCGCCGATCATCTCTCCGGGCTCACCGGGGGGCTGATCGCCGAGATCACGGAGTTCATGGCGGGTGACCCCGTCGAGCTGGAGGCCGATGAGTACGGGGGGACGGTCGTGCCCTGCAATCTGGAGCTGCTGGGGCTGATCGCGCGGCAGGGGTATGTCGGGGCGCTGTTGCCGGAGGCCGGTGTGGTGGAGGAGTGGCGGGAGCGGTACATGCGGGCCTGGGAGGGGAGCATCGACGATCTGGAGCCCGTGGCGGGGCACAAGGAGGCCCGGCGGGAGCGGTTGACGCAGGTGTTCGACACGGTGGCGCGGGCGGCGCGGGAGCGGGACGAGGCGGTGGCGGCGGGGTAGCGCGAAGGGCGCGGTGCACGCCGACCTGAGGGACGGCCCCGGCTGCTCCACCGGCACAGCCCCGGCCCCGGAGCCGCCGGCCCGCCTCCGGATTCCGGGGCGGGCCACCCGGCCCTCACCCCCGGCCTCCGAATCCGGGCATAAAAATAACCCCACCGAATGGACGGATGGGGGTGCGCACTGGGTATATTGGGTGTTTCCATGTTCAGATTTTCTCTGGGCATGGACGTACTCACTGGTGAGACCATAACGCGTCTGGAGCTGAATTGTCAAGCGTGGAATTGCGGAACGAACAGCAATTCGTCTCCCTCCTCTATGAGCGCCTCGACGCCCTCCGGGAGCGGGCCGAGCAGAGCGTGCGCACCACCGTCCGGCAGACCGGCACGGGCCACCAGGCCCGCGTCGAACGCGATGTCGGCGTCGCCGAGCGCTCCGCCCATCTCGCCGCGCTCAACGCCGTCGACAGCGGCCTCTGCTTCGGCCGCCTCGACCTGCGCGACGGCGTCCGCCACCACATCGGCCGCATCGGCATCCGCGCGGACGACCCCGAGCGCACCCCGCTGCTCATCGACTGGCGCGCCCCCGTCGCCCGCCCCTTCTACCTCGCCACCGGCCATGAACCCATGGGGCTGAGCCGGCGCCGCCACATCACCACCGAGGGGCGCACCGTCACCGCGCTCCACGACGAACTGCTCGACCTCCGCGACGACTCCCGCACCGGACACGAGGACCCCGGCGGCGACGCCGTCCTCCTCGCCGCGCTCGGCGCCGCCCGCACCGGCCGGATGGCCGACATCGTCCGCACGATCCAGGCCGAGCAGGACCGCGTCATCCGCGCCCCGCGCCACGGCGTCCTGGTGGTCGAGGGCGGCCCCGGCACCGGCAAGACCGCCGTCGCCCTGCACCGCGCCGCCTATCTCCTCTACGCCCACCGCGAGCAGCTCGCCCGCCGCGCCGTCCTCATCGTCGGGCCCAACCCCGCCTTCCTCGGCTACATCGGCGAAGTGCTGCCCGCCCTCGGCGAGACCGGCGTGCTCCTCGCCACCCTGGCCGAGCTCTTCCCCGGCGTACGGGCCACCGGCACCGACACCCCCGCCGCCGCCGAGGTCAAGGGCCGCGCCGCCATGGCCGGCGCGCTCGCCGCCGCCGTACGGGGCCGCCAGACCCTCCCCGAGTCCTTCCCCGATGTCGACTTCGAGGACGAGGGCACGGTCCCCGAGGCCGCCCTGGAGATCGACCACGAGCAGTACGGCGGCCTCCTGCTGTACCGGGAGATGGCGTACGAGGCCCGCGACCGGGCCCGCGCCACCGGGCTGCCGCACAATCTCGCCCGGCCCGCCTTCGCGTTCCGGATCATCGACGCCCTCACCGCGCAGCTCGCCGACCGGCTGGGCGCCGACCCCTACGGCGGGCCCAATCTGCTCGGCCCCGACGACCTCGCCCAGCTCGGCAAGGAGATCGCCACCAGCTCCGCCGTCCACGCCGCCATCGAGGAACTCTGGCCGGCCCTCACCCCCGAGGAACTGGTCACCGGCTTTCTCGCGGAGCCGGAGCGGCAGCTCCCGGAGGCCGAGGCCGCCCTGATCCGCCGCTCCGGCGGCGACTGGACCCCCGCCGATGTGCCGCTGCTCGACGAGGCCGCCGAACTCCTCGGCCACGACGACACCGCCGAGCGCGCCGCCGCCGAGGCCGCGCGCCAGGAGCGGATCGCCTACGCGCAGGGCGTGCTCGACCTCTCCGAGGGCTCCAAGACCTATGAGTTCGAGGACCAGGAGTCCGAGCTGCTCTCGGCGCACGACATCATCGACGCCGAGCGGATGGCCGAGCGCCACGACGAGAGCGATGAGCGCAGCGCCGCCGAGCGCGCGGCGGCCGACCGCACCTGGGCCTTCGGGCACATCATCGTCGACGAGGCCCAGGAGCTGTCCGCGATGGCCTGGCGGCTGCTGATGCGCCGCTGCCCGACCCGCTCCATGACCCTGGTCGGCGACCCCGCCCAGACCGGAGACCCGGCCGGCCTCGGCTCCTGGGAGAAGATCCTCCAGCCGTATGTGGGCGACCGCTGGCAGCACACCCGGCTCGGGGTCAACTACCGCACACCCGCCGAGATCATGGAGCTGGCGGCGGCCGTCCGCCGGGAGGGCCACCCGGGCTTCGAGCCGCCGCGCTCCGTCCGCTCCACCGGAGCCGTCCCCCGCACGGTGCGGGCGAAGGACCGGGAGACCCTCGGTGACGCGGTCCTCGCCGCCGTGGCCGGGGAGACCGCCGCGGCCGGGGAGGCCGCGGGCCCCGGAGAGGGCGGCGGCCGGCTCGCGGTCATCGCCCCGCGCGAACTCCACGGCCTGCTCCGCCCCCTCCAGGGCCCCGTCGACCTCACCCGCCCCGTGGTGCTGCTCGACCCCCGGCAGGCCAAGGGCCTCGAATTCGACACCGTGATCGTCGTCGAGCCCGCGCTCCTCGGCACCAGCGATCTCTATGTCGCGCTCACCCGGGCCACCCAGCGCCTCGGCATCGTCCACACCGGTGAGCTGCCCCGGGCGCTCACCCCGGCCCCCGCCGCGGAGCGGTGAACGGCCGGGCGCCCGGCGCGCCCCGCGCTCACACCGGCCGCAGCCAGAGGGTCGCCAGCGGCGGCAGCGCGAGCCGCAGCGAGGAGCCCCGGCCGTGCGCCGGGACCGGCTCGGCCTTCAGGGGATCGGCGTTGCCCACCCCGCCGCCCCCGTACCGGACCTCGTCCGTGTTGAGCAGCTCCGCCCAGCACTCCACGTGCTCCGGCACCCCGATCCGGTACTCGTGCCGCACCACCGGCGAGAAGTTGCTCACCGACAGCAGCGGCCCGCCCGAGGCGTCGAACCGGAGGAACGCGAAGACATTGTCGTCGGCGGCGTCCCCGTCCACCCAGGAGAACCCCTCCGGGGCGCCGTCGCGCTGCCAGAGCGCCGGGGTCCGTCCGTACACCGCGTTCAACTCGGTGACCAGCAGCCGCACACCCCGGTGGTCCGGCTCGGCCGCGTAGGACGGGTCGAGCAGCCACCAGTCGGGGCCATGGCTCTCCGACCACTCCGCGCCCTGCGCGAATTCCTGCCCCATGAAAAGGAGCTGTTTGCCGGGGTGGGACCACATCATGCCGAGATACGCCCGGTGGTTGGCGCGCTGCTGCCACCAGTCGCCGGGCATCTTGCTCACCAGCGAACGCTTTCCGTGCACCACCTCGTCGTGCGAGATCGGCAGGATGTAGTTCTCGCTGTACGCGTACACCATCGAGAAGGTCATCTCGTGGTGGTGGAACTTGCGGTGCACCGGCTCGTGCGCGGCATAGCCCAGCGAGTCGTGCATCCACCCCATGTTCCACTTCAGCCCGAAGCCCAGCCCGCCGAAGCCCCCGGGGCCCACATGGTGGGTGGCGCGGGTGACCCCGTCCCAGGCGGTGGACTCCTCCGCGATGGTCACCACCCCCGGGCAGCGCCGGTAGACGGTGGCGTTCATCTCCTGGAGGAAGGCCACCGCGTCCAGGTTCTCCCGGCCGCCGTGCTCATTGGGCGTCCACTGGCCGTGCTCGCGCGAGTAGTCGAGGTAGAGCATCGAGGCGACCGCGTCCACCCGCAGCCCGTCGACATGGAACTCCTCGCACCAGTAGACCGCGTTGGCCACCAGGAAGTTCCGCACCTCCGTGCGGCCGTAGTCGAACTCCAGCGTGCCCCAGTCCGGGTGGGCCGCCCGGGACGGATCGGCCGGCTCGTACAGCGGGCGCCCGTCGAACTCGGCCAGCGCCCAGTCGTCGCGCGGGAAGTGCGCGGGCACCCAGTCCACGATCACCCCGATGCCCGCCCGGTGCAGCGCGTCGACCAGGTACCGGAAGTCGTCCGGGGTGCCCAGCCGGGAGGTGGGCGCGTAGAAGCCGGTGACCTGGTAGCCCCAGGAGCCGCCGAACGGATGCTCGGCCACCGGCATCAGCTCCACATGGGTGAAGCCGAGGTCCCGTACGTAGTCCGGGAGCTGACGGGCGAGCTGGCGGTAGGTGAGCCCGGGCCGCCAGGAGGCCAGATGCACCTCGTAGACCGAGAAGGGCGACTCGTGCACCGGGCGGTCGCCCCGGTGCGCCATCCACTCCTCGTCCCGCCACACATGGTGGGACTCGGTCACCACCGACGCCGTCGCGGGCGGCACCTCGGTCCGGCGGGCCATCGGGTCGGCGCGCAGGGTGAGCGAGCCGTCCGGGCGCATGATCTGGAACTTGTACAGCGCCCCCTCGCCGACCCCCGGCAGGAACAGCTCCCACACCCCCGACGAGCCCAGCGAGCGCATCGGGCACCCGGTGCCGTCCCAGTGGGTGAAGTCCCCGGTGACCCGCACGCCGCGCGCGTTCGGCGCCCAGACGGTGAACCGGGTCCCGGTGACCCGCTGATGGGTCATCGGCCGTGCGCCCAGCGCCCGCCACAGCTCCTCGTGCCGGCCCTCGCCGATCAGATGCAGGTCGAGTTCGCCGAGCGCGGGCGGGAAGCGGTACGGATCGTGCGCCTCGGTCTCCCACCGGCCCCCGCCGCCGTCGCCGTCGTCGTACGCCACGAGCAGCCGGTACTCCGGCGCGGCGGCGGAGAGCGGCGGCAGCGCCAGCACCCCGGCGAAGAGCCCATCGCCCTCGCTGTGCAGCCCCCCGGCCGTCAGCCCCGGAGCGAGGACGGTCACGGCGCGGGCGAAGGGCCGCAGCACCCGCACCACCACCACCCCGCCGTCGCCGGGGTGCGCGCCGAGGACGGAGTGCGGGTCGTGGTGGCCGCCGGAGAGCAGCCGCTCCCGTTCGCCCGGGTCGAGCGGCGGCGCCGGGCGCGCGGCGGCGTGAGCCGGGCCGGGGTCCGGGGCGGGTGCGGCCCGGGGCTCGGGGGCCGCCGGGGCAGGCGCGGGAGCCGGGGCCGGGGCGGGTACGGGCGAGGAGGAGGTGCGGGACGGGGGGCGGGCGGTCACGGGGGTCGGGCCTCCTAGGCGGGCGGGGCGGGGCAGTGGGGTCGGGGCCGGGTCTCGGGGTGTGCGCCCGGGTCCCGGGTCCCGGTCCCGCTCTCGGTCTCGGGGTGCCGGAGCCAGGGTGCCGGGGGCGGGGGTGTCAGTCCCGGGGGCGGAGCAGCGCCGACGCGGCCAGCCGGTCGATCGCGGCCATCGGCACCGGCAGCCAGTCGGGGCGGTGCCGGGCCTCGTAGACGACCTCGTACACCGCCTTGTCCGTCTCGTACGCGCGCAGCAGCTCGGGCTCCTCGCGCGGGTCGGCGCCCGAGGTCTCGGCGTATCCCTCGCAGTACGCGGCCCGGCAGCGCTCCGCCCAGGCCGGGTTCCAGGGGCGGTGGGTGCGGGCCGCGTAGTCGAAGGAGCGGAGTATCCCGGCGATGTCCCGGACCGGGGGCTGCGGGCGGCGCCGCTCGGCGAGGGGGCGGGCGGGCTCGCCCTCGAAGTCGATCAGCGACCATCCGCCGCCGGCGGCCGGCGAGGTGTCGTGCAGCGCCTGGCCGAGGTGGAGATCCCCGTGCACCCGCTGGGCCCGCCGGGCGCGCCCCGTGCCGCCGAGTTCGGCGACGGCCCCGTACGCGGCCCGCAGCCGGGGCGCGTACGGCAGCAGCGCGGGCACCGCGCGGGCGGCCTCGTCGAGCCGCCGGCTCATGCCGTCGGCGAGCCGCTGGGTGTGCGGCCGGCCGAGCGCGACGGTCGGCAGCTCGGCGGCGAGCGCGGTGTGCACCTCGGCGGTGACCCGGCCGAGCGCCCGCGCCTCGTCGGTGAAGGGCGCCCCGCCGGCCAGCGCCTCCAGCGCGAGGAGCCAGCCGTCCCGGGAGTCGCGCAGATAGGGCTGGAGCACGCCGAGGGTGTACGGGCGCGGCGCGGCGGACTCGTACCAGGCGACCGGCACCGGGACCCGGGCGCACCCGGCGCGGGCCAGCGCCAGCGGCAGTTCCAGGTCGGGGTTGGGGCCCGGCTGGACGCGCCGGAAGACCTTGAGGATGTACGCGTCCCCGTACACCAGCGAGGTGTTGGACTGCTCGGTGGCCAGCGGCCGGGCGCGCAGCCCCCCGGGGACGGCCGGGCCGCCGTCGAAGCGGTCGAAGCGCAGCGGTCCGAGCGCGCCCGGGGTGCGCAGCCGCTCCAGGATCAGCTCGGCGAGCCGGGGATCGTACAGCCCCTCGTACACCGTCCGTCCGGCGAGCGGTCCGTCCGCCGGGCGGCCGATGAGGGCGGGGGCGAGCGGGGGCGGCAGGGTGCGGCGCACGCCCAGGAGGAGTTGGTAGCAGTCCCGGGCGGCCCGCCGGGCGGTGCCGGGCTGCCGGACGGCGATCAGCAGATGGAGCAGTCCGGGGCCGGCGCCGGTGCCGGAAACCGGCAGCAGTTCGGTGGCCGAGACCAGGGAGAAGCCGGTGACCGGCTGTCCCTTGCCGGCGAACCAGCGCTGGCGGGGCAGCCAGGCGTGCAGCAGCGGCGCGAGGGACGGGAGCAGACCGGTGGAGGTCCGGGTGGATGCAGCCTCCGACATGGAATCGCGTCCTTTCTCCGGGTACACATAAATTGCGCCGAATGCGCAGAGTGTTCCGGATCATGGCGTTGACTGTCCGGCGGCGCGCGGGGGTGGGGGGCGAGTGCCCGGCGCGGGGCGGTGGAAACCGCCCCGCACGGGGGTCCGTCCCGGGACCGGGGTACCAGGGGCACCGGGGGTCCCGGGGCGCACCGGGAGGGCCGCCCGCCCCTCCGGTGTCAGGCCGCCGTGGTGCTCTTCCTGAGGCGGAACCAGTAGAAGCCGTGGCCCGCCAGGGTGAGCAGATAGGGCCACTGGCCGACCGGCGGGAAGCGCACCCCGCCGATCAGCTCGACCGGGTGCCGTCCGGTGAACTGCCGCAGATCCAGCTCGGTGGGCTGGGCGAACCGCGAGAAGTTGTGGACGCACATCACCAGGTCGTCCTTGTGCTCGCGGGTGAAGGCGAGCACGGCGGGGTTGGACGAGGGCAGTTCGTTGTACGAGCCGAGCCCGAAGGCGGGGTTCTGCTTGCGGATCTCGATCATCCGCCGGGTCCAGTGCAGCAGCGAGGAGGGGCTGCTCATGGACGCCTCGACATTGGTCACCTGGTAGCCGTAGACCGGGTCCATGATGGTCGGCAGATAGAGCCGCCCGGGGTCGCAGGAGGAGAATCCCGCGTTCCGGTCGGGGGTCCACTGCATGGGGGTGCGCACCGCGTCGCGGTCGCCGAGCCAGATGTTGTCCCCCATCCCGATCTCGTCGCCGTAGTAGAGGATCGGCGAGCCGGGCAGCGACAGCAGCAGCGCGGTGAAGAGTTCGATCTGGTTGCGGTCGTTGTCCAGCAGGGGCGCGAGCCGGCGGCGGATGCCGATGTTGGCCCGCATGCGCGGATCTTTGGCGTACTCCGCGTACATGTAGTCGCGCTCCTCGTCGGTGACCATCTCCAGGGTCAGCTCGTCGTGGTTGCGCAGGAAGATGCCCCACTGGCAGTTGCGGGGGATCGCCGGGGTCTTGGCGAGGATCTCCGAGACCGGGTAGCGGGACTCGCGCCGCACGGCCATGAAGATGCGGGGCATCACCGGGAAGTGGAACGCCATGTGGCACTCGTCGCCGCCGGCCCCGAAGTCCCCGAGGTACGCGGCCACGTCCTCGGGCCACTGGTTGGCCTCGGCGAGCAGCACGGTGTCGGGGTAGTGGGCGTCGATCTCCCCGCGGACCCGTTTGAGGAAGGAGTGGGTGGCCGGGAGGTTCTCGCAGTTGGTGCCCTCCTCCTGGTAGAGGTAGGGCACCGCGTCGAGGCGGAAGCCGTCGATGCCCAGGTCGAGCCAGAACCGCAGGGCGGAGATGATCTCCTCCTGCACCGCCGGGTTCTCGTAGTTGAGATCGGGCTGGTGGGAGAAGAACCGGTGCCAGTAGTACTGCTTGCGCACCGGGTCGAAGGTCCAGTTGGAGGTCTCCGTGTCGACGAAGATGATCCGGGCGTCCTGGTACTGCTTGTCGTCGTCGGCCCAGACGTAGTAGTCGCCATAGGGGCCCTCGGGGTTGCCGCGCGACTGGAGGAACCACTCGTGCTGATCGCTCGTATGGTTCATGACAAAGTCGATGATCACGCGCATCCCGCGCTGGTGGGCGGCGTCGACGAACTCCACGAAGTCGGCGAGATCGCCGAACTCCGGCAGTACGGAGGTGTAGTCCGCCACGTCGTAACCCCCGTCCCGCAGGGGTGACTTGAAGAACGGCGGCAGCCAGAGGCAGTCCACCCCCAGCCACTGGAGGTAGTCGAGCTTGGCGGTGATGCCCTTGAGGTCTCCGACGCCGTCCCCGTTGCTGTCCTGGAAGGACCGCACGAGGACCTCGTAGAAGACCGCCCGCTTGAACCAGTCGGGATCGCGGTCCTTGGCGGGGGTGTCCTCGAACAGGTCGTGGACGGGCTCATTGACGATCATGATGTGGGTGACCCTCCGATCGGCGGGGACGGTCGCAGAACCACGATGTGCGCGGGCGTACGGCCCGGCTCCAGACGCACATACGCGGATCTGCCCCAGTGATAGGTCTCGCCGGTGAGCTCGTCGCGCACCGGGGCGGTCTCGTGCCAAGCGAGGCCGAGTCGCGGCATGTCCAACGAGACCGTCGCCTCCTGGGTGTGGTGGGGGTCGAGGTTCACGACGACGATGACCGTGTTCGAGGAGGAACGTTTCGAATACGCGATGACCGCGTCGTTGTCGGTGTGGTGGAAGTGCAGCGAGCGGAGCTGCTGGAGCGCGGGGTGCCGCCTTCTGATCCGGTTGAGGGCGGTGATCAGGGGCGCGATGGTGCGTCCGGTCCGCTCGGCGGCCTCCCAGTCGCGCGGGCGCAGCTCGTACTTCTCCGAGTGCAGATACTCCTCGCTGCCCGGCCGGGGCGCGGTGTTCTCGCACAGTTCGTAACCGGCGTACACCCCCCAGCTGGGGGACAGGGTGGCGGCCAGGACCGCGCGCGCCTCGAACGCCGGCCGGCCGCCGTGCTGGAGATAGCCGTGCAGGATGTCGGGCGTGTTCACGAAGAGGTTGGGGCGCAGGTACGCGGCGGTCTCGCCGGACAGCTCGGTGAGGTACTCCGTCAGCTCCCGCTTGCCGTTGCGCCAGGTGAAGTAGGTGTACGACTGCTGGAAGCCGACGGCGGCCAGCGTCCGCATCATGGCCGGCCGGGTGAACGCCTCCGCCAGGAAGATCACATCCGGGTCGGTGCGGGCGATGTCCGCGAGGACCTGCTCCCAGAAGACCACCGGCTTGGTGTGCGGATTGTCCACCCGGAAGATCCGCACCCCCCGGTCCATCCAGAACCGCAGCAGCCGCACCGACTCGCGCACCAGGCCCCGCATGTCCCGGTCGAAGGCGAGGGGGTAGATGTCCTGGTACTTCTTGGGCGGGTTCTCGGCGTACGCGACCGTGCCGTCGGGGCGCCGGCGGAACCACTCGGGGTGCTCGCTCACCCAGGGGTGGTCGGGGGAGCACTGGAGCGCGAAGTCGAGGGCGACCTCCATCCGCAGGGAGCGGGCGGTCGCCACGAAGTGGTCGAAGTCCTCGAAGGTGCCGAGATCCGGGTGGAGGGCGTCGTGGCCGCCGTCCGGGGAGCCGATCGCCCAGGGCACGCCGACATCGTGGGGGCCGGGGGAGAGGGAGTTGTCGGGGCCCTTGCGGAAGGTGGTGCCGATGGGGTGGACCGGCGGCAGATAGACCACGTCGAAGCCCATCGCGGCCACGGCGGGCAGCCGCCGGGCGGCGGTGCGGAAGGTGCCGGAGACGGGCGGGGCGCCCGGGGTGACCACGGCACCCTCGGAGCGCGGGAACAGCTCGTACCACGATCCGAAGAGCGCCCGGCCGCGCTCCACCAGGAGCGGCAGCGGGCGCGAGAGGGTGACCCGCTCCCGCAGCGGATGGCGGTCGAGCGCCTCGGTCGCGTCAGGGGCGAGCGCGGCGGCCAGCCGGGCGGCCGGGGGGCGGCCGGGGTCGCGCAGCGCGTCCACCACCGCGAGCACCGCCTCCCGGCCGTCGCTCTTGGGGACGCCCTCGGCCGCCCGCTCGTACAGCCCCGCGCCCTCGGCGAGGACGAGCGCGGTGTCGATGCCCGCCGGGATCTTGAGCCGGGCGGTGCGGAGCCAGCCGGCGACCGGGTCGCTCCACGCCTCGACGGCGAAGCTCCAGTGGCCCTCCGCGCCGGGGGTGATCTCCGCGCTCCAGCGGTCGGTGCCGGGGTCCCGTTCCCGCATGGGGGTCCAGGGGCCGGGCCGGCCGCTGGGGTCCCGCAGGACGACATTGGCGGCGACAGGATCGTGTCCCTCGCCGAAGACAGTGGCGCTGACCTCGAAGGTCTCGCCGACGACAGCTTTCGCCGGCCTCCTTCCGCAGTCGATTCGGGGGCGGACGTCCAGGACGGGAATGCGACCGATCATGGGCTCACCTGAGGGCTGTGCGGGCAGGGCAGGTTGAGACAAAGGTGATGCTTTGAAAGTTTTACCTGATATTTGTGACGGTTTGGTCGAAGGCTGGCGGGCTGGGGGCATGACCGCTCCTGTCCGCGTTCACTCGGGTGGGCGGATGACGGCTGGCGGTACGGGCGGAACAGCTGGCGCGACGGCGGCCGGGCGGCCGGCGGAGAGCGGGTGGCCGGCCGGGCCGGGTCGGGCCGGGTCGGGCCGGTCGGCGCGGACATCCCGGGACGCGGGTGAGGACGCGTACCGGGGGAGCCTTCCCCTGCCCTCCGGGCGGGCAATCCGGTGTATTCCTGCCTACTGGGGCGCCGCTGTGCGCACAAGAGTTGCGCCGGTACGCGAGGGCGGCGCGCGGGACCGGCACGGCACGGTGGCACAGGGCCACGGCACGGGGCGGGGCCTTATGCCGGTGGCATAGGGGTCCGGCACTCCGGGGGCGGCGGCGGGGCCGGGCGCTCGGCGGTCCGCGCCGCTGGTCCGCGCGGCCGGGCGGCGCCCGGCGGCCACGGGCGGGCCGTCCCGGTGCGGGGCCGGGCGAGGGCGTGGGCCCCGGCGCGCCGCGCGCCGGGGCCCACGCCCTCGATGACTCCTGTGCTCCCGCTCGCCGCGGTTCGCGCCCCCTACGCGCCCCAGCTCGGCTCGTCCTCGGACCGGTTCCCGGATGTGCCTCGGGCCGCGCTCATGCCAGCGCCCCCGACCACAGCTGCCACGGCTGTCGCGCCACCCACTCCTCCACCGGCGCGGGCGTCAGCGACAGCGCCGAGGCCGATACGCCGCCGTCGCCGGCCAGCAGCCCGGCGCCGGAGCCGGTGGCCAGGTACTGGAAGATCCCGGTCAGCCCGGCGGCGGACTCCGGTCCCAGGGTCCGCGCCAGCTCCCGTTCGAACACCCCGGTCCCCAGCGGTGCGTACCGCACCGGGCAGCCGAGCCCCCGGCCGACGGCGGCGGCCAGCGCCGGTCCGGTCAGCGTCCGGGCGCCGCCGATGTCGAAGCGGCGGCCGGCGGCACCGGGCGTGGTGAGCGCCGCGTGGACGGCCTCGGCGAGATCCCGGTGCGATATCCAGGCGGCCCCGGTCCCCTCGGGCAGCGGGTGGGCGAGCACCCCCTCGTCGACCAGGCCGGGCGCGGTCCAGGCGGTGAACAGGCTGTCCAGATAGACCGGCGGACGCACCACCACCAGCTCCACGCCGCTGTGCGCGAGCCCCTCGCGGAAGACCGTCTCGGCCAGCCGGCGGGTCTCGAAGGCCGCGACACCGGTGGTCTCCACGGGAATCCGGGTGCCCGTGTTGAGAACGACCCGGCGCAGCCCCGTCTCGGCCGCCGCCTTCGTCAGATGCTGGGCGTACCGCAGCACCCGCTCCGCCCGGTACACCAGCGGCAGCGCGACCGCGGCGTGCGTCATCCCGTCGAAGAGCCGCCGCACATCGCCGTACCGGCCCAGATCCCCGGTCCCGAACGAGACGCCGGGCAGCTCCGGGCGGTCCGCGGCGGGTCTGCGGCTCAGGGAGCGGACGCGGTGGCCGCGTTCGACCAGCAGACGGGCCGTGGCACCTCCCTGGAAGCCGGTCGCCCCCACGACCGCCACGCGCATCGGAATGTGATCGGACATATGTCTGAAGAGCCCTTCGATAGGGTGTGCTGGCTGCCGGATACGGCTCTTCAAGGCTTGCCCCGACGGCTTCGGCCGATCAATTAACAAACCGGGTCGGAGGTTGAAGGATCGTCCATGAACCATCACCCCCGTTGGCATCCCTGTGACCGCTGTGACCGCTATGACCACTGATGCCGCTGTGACCACTGCCGCACCCGCCCCGGTGGTGACGCCGCGCACACCCGTGCCCGGCGCCGACGACCTGCTCAGCGAGCTGCTCAAGCCGCTGCGGCTGACCGGTGTCTTCGACAGCCGCTGGCATGTCCGGGCGCCCTGGGCGATCGAGGGCGGCGCGGATCAGCGGTGCGCGGTGCTGCACTTCGTCACCCGGGGCGGGGGCTGGCTCACGGCCGAGGGCCGCACCCCGATCCGGCTGCGCGCCGGGGACCTCGCCGTCTTACCCACCGGGGCGGCCCACCGGCTCGCGGACCACCCCGAGCGGCGCGGGGGCGTCGTCCTCGGGGCCGTACGGCCGCGTGCCGGCCAGGGGAATCCCGGCGGGGCGGTGGTCGGCGGCGACGGCGGGGTGGAGAGCGGGCTGCTCTGTGCCGGGCTGCACTACGACGAGTCCGCGGCGACCGGCCTCTACCAGGCGCTGCCCTGGGCCCTGGTGCTCGACCGCGCCCAGGTCGACCAGGAGCCGCTGCTCCGGGACACCCTGCGGCTGCTCGCCACCGCCGAGGACCGGCCGGCCGGGCCGGGGGACCGGCTGGTGACGCTGCGGGCCTTCGAGATGGCGCTGGTGCTCGCCATGCGCAATCTGCTGCGGGACCTGGTGGCCGACCCGTCGTCGCTGCCGGTGCTGCGGCACCCCGGGGTGCGCCGGGCGATGGTGATCATCGCGACGCGGTTCGCCGAGTCGTGGACGATCGAGTCGCTCGCCCGCGAGGTGGGGATGTCGCGGTCGGCGTTCACGGCGGCTTTCCGGGAGCTGGTCGGGGAGGCGCCCGCGCGGCATCTGACGGGGCGCCGGATGCAGGAGGCGGCGCGGTTGCTGGGGGAGACGTCGTTGCCGCAGTCGGCGGTGCCGGGGAGGGTGGGGTATCAGAGCACGGTGGGGTTTCATCTGGCGTTCCGCAAGTGGTATGGGATGACCCCCGGGGAGTACCGCTCCACCTCGATCCCCTCCGCTCCCGCCCCCTGAAGCCCCCCGAGCCTGTGCGTTTCCGCCCGTCCGGCACCTGAGTACGGCCCCCGCACCGGGGTGCCCGAGCCCGAGCACACCCAGCCCGTCCGGCGTTTGAGGGCGGACCCTGTGCGACGGGACCCCGCATGGTGCGGGCCTCGGTCGGGGGCCGGCCCCCGAGCCCCCGCTCCTCAATCGCCGGAGGGGCTGAGTGGTGCGGCTCAGTTCGCCGGAGGGGCTGGGTGGTGCGGCTCAGTTCGCCGGAGGGGCTGGACCGCTCAGCCGGTCTGGGGGCACCTCCCGGAGGCAGCTCTGGGGGAGTTTGAGGACGGACCCCGCGCTATGGGTAGCCCGAGCAGACCCAGCCCCTCCGGCGCTTGAGGACGGACCCTGTGCCGCAGGGCCCCGTACGGCGCCTCCAGCCGCGCCCGAGCCCCCCGGCAGGGAGACCCCTCCGGGACGTGGACGCCGTGCCTCGGGGAGGGTGAGGGAGGCGGTCGGGGGAGGGAGCGGAGGGGCTCCGCGCCGGAGGGGGGCGCTCGGGAAAGCGCAGGTGGGCACGGGCGGCGCGCCCGCATGCGAGGCGGTGGGAGCACACGCCGCACCGGCGCGCGCCGTGGCCGCACCCCACCCCCTCCCACTAACGTCCTCCAGTGACGGGGAGACGCACACACCGCCGTGCGTCCCCTCGAATGCCTCCCTCCCCTGCGAAGGTGGAACCCGTGAAGGCCATTCGTCGATTCACCGTCCGCCCCGTCCTCCCCGAACCCCTCCACCCCCTCACCCCCCTCGCCCGCAACCTCCGCTGGTCCTGGCACACCGAGACCCGTGACCTCTTCCAGGCCGTCGACCCCGGGGGATGGCGGGCCGCGGGCGCCGACCCGGTCCGGCTGCTCGGCTCCGTCCCCGCCGCCCGGCTCGCGGAACTCGCCGAGGACCGGCACTTCCTGCGCCGGCTGACCGCCGCCGCCGCCGACCTGCACGACTACCTCCACGGCGACCGCTGGTACCAGAGCCGCCGGCCCGGCGACCCGCCCTTCCCCGACGCCATCGCCTACTTCTCCCCCGAGTTCGGCGTCACCGCCGCCCTCCCGCAGTACTCCGGCGGCCTCGGCATCCTCGCCGGGGACCACCTCAAGGCCGCCAGCGACCTCGGCGTCCCCCTCATCGGCGTGGGCCTGCTCTACCGCCACGGCTACTTCCGCCAGTCCCTCTCCCCCGAGGGCTGGCAGCTGGAGCACTATCCGGTGCTCGACCCCAACGAACTCCCCGTCACCCTCCTCAGGGAGGCGGACGACACCCCCGCCCAGGTCACCCTGGCGCTGCCCGCCGGCCGCACCCTGCACGCCCGGATCTGGATCGCCCGCGTCGGCCGCGTACCCCTGCTGATGCTCGACTCCGACGTCGAGGAGAACGGACCGGGCGAACGCGAGGTCACCGACCGGCTCTACGGCGGCGGCAGCGAGCACCGGCTGCTCCAGGAGATGCTGCTCGGCATCGGCGGAGTGCGCGCGGTACGGACGTACTGCCGGCTCACCGGCCACCCCGCGCCCGAGGTCTTCCACACCAACGAGGGCCACGCCGGCTTCCTCGGCCTGGAGCGCATCCGCGAACTGGGCGAGCGCGCCGACGGCCCCGGCCTGGACTTCGACGCCGCGCTCGAAGCGGTCCGCGCCGGGACGGTCTTCACCACCCACACCCCCGTCCCCGCCGGTATCGACCGCTTCGACCGCGAACTCGTCGGCCGCCACTTCGGCGAGCGCGCCGAACTCCCCTCCCTCCCCGTCGAGAAGATCCTGCGGCTCGGCGCCGAGACCTACCCCGGCGGCGAGCCCCACCTCTTCAACATGGCCGTGATGGGCCTGCGGCTCGCCCAGCGCGCCAACGGCGTCTCCACCCTCCACGGGGCGGTCAGCCGGGGCATGTTCTCCGGTCTGTGGCCCGGCTTCGACGCCGAGGAGGTGCCGATCACCTCCATCACCAACGGCGTCCACGCCCCCACCTGGATCGCCCCCGAGGTGCTGCGCCTGGGCGCCCGCCGGATCGGCGCGGGCCGCGCCGAGGAGGCCCTCACCGTCGGCGGCTCCGCACTGTGGAACGCGGTCGTGGACATCCCGGACGCCGACCTCTGGCAGCTCCGCCGCGAGCTGCGCGAACAGCTCGTGGACGAGGTCAGACGGCGGCTGCGCGCCTCCTGGCGGCAGCGCGGCGCGGGCGCCGCCGAACTGGGCTGGGTCGACGGCGTCCTCGACCCCTCCGTCCTCACCATCGGCTTCGCCCGCCGGGTCCCCTCGTACAAACGCCTCACCCTCATGCTCCGCGACCGCGACCGCCTCACCGAACTGCTGCTCCACCCCACCCGCCCGGTGCAGATCGTCGTCGCCGGCAAGGCCCACCCCGCCGACGACGGCGGCAAGCGCCTGGTCCAGGAGCTGGTCCGGTTCACCGACGACCCCCGGGTGCGCCACCGGATCGTCTTCCTCCCCGACTACGGCATGGGCATGGCGCAGAAGCTCTACCCCGGCTGCGACGTCTGGCTCAACAACCCCCTGCGCCCCCTGGAGGCCTGCGGCACCAGCGGCATGAAGGCCGCGCTCAACGGCGGACTCAACCTCTCCGTGCTCGACGGCTGGTGGGACGAGTGGTACGAGCCCGACTTCGGCTGGGCGATCCCCACCGCCGACGGCTCCGCCACCGACGAGGAGCGCCGCGACGACCTGGAGGCGGCGGCCCTGTACGAGCTGATCGAGAACCGGGTCGCCCCCCGCTTCTACGAGCGGGACGCCCAGGAACTGCCCCAGCGCTGGATCGAGATGGTCCGCCGCACCCTGGCGTCGCTGGGGCCCAAGGTGCTCGCGGGCCGGATGGTCCGGGAGTACGTGGAGCGGCTGTACGCCCCCGCCGCCGGCGCCCACCGGGCGCTGGACCCCGCCACCGCCCGGGAACTCGCCTCCTGGAAGGCGCGGGTGCGCGCCGTCTGGCCCCGGGTGGCCGTCGACCATGTCGAGACGGCGGAACAGTTCGCGCCGCGCGGTACGGCCGAGCTGGGCGCGAACCTCGCCCTGCGGGCCCGGGTGGCGCTCGGCGAGCTGACCCCCGAGGACATCGAGGTCCAGGCGGTGGCCGGCCCGGTCGACGCGGACGACACCCTCTCCGGCGCCCGCGCCTTCGCCCTCAAGCCCGTCGGCGGCCCCGACCTGGACGGCCGCTGGACCTTCGAGGGCACCCTCGCCCTCGACCGCACGGGCCCCTTCGGCTACACCGTCCGGGTGCTGCCCGCCCATCCGCTCCTGGCGACCGGCACGGACCCGGGCCTGGTGACCCTGCCCGCCGGGGCGGCGGGGGAGAGGGCGGGGGTGCCGCGCCGATGAGGGACACGGCCGGCGTCAGGGCCGGTCCTCCTCGTTGGCCACATCGGTCACCACCGCCTTGGACGCCAGCCGGCCGTCCCGGAAACAGAGCCGGTAGGCGGGCGCGTCGCTGAACCGGCCGACCCGGTAGTAGACGCAGGAGCCGGCGCCCGCCGGCTCCGGGTCGACCCCGGCGGGGCGGCCGTCCAGGGCGTGCTCCGGCAGTCGCGCCGACACCTCGGCACGGGTGTCGCCGACGCCGATCCGCTCGTACTGCGCCCGGTCCGGCACGGACCGGGCGCGGGTGTACTGGTCGGCCGCGAAGAGCAGCACCGCCAGAACCCCCACCCCCGCCACCGGGATCACGATCGCCTGCGCCAGACCGCGCCGCACCCGTCCGCGCGCCTGGCGCAGGGCCCGGCCGGAGGCGGTCGACGGGACCCTCGGCTCCGGCGGCGGGGGCGTCGCGCCGGCCGTCACCGGGAGGCGGGCGGTGACGGTGAACCCACCGTCCGGGCGCGGCCCGTGGTCCAGGGTGCCGCCCGCGAGCCGGACCCGTTCGTCCAGCCCGACCAGCCCGCTGCCGCCGCTCGCCTGCCCCGACGGCGGCCCCTCGGCCCGCCCGCTCTCCACCACGACCAGCACCCAACCGGCCGCCCGCTCCACCCCCACCACCACGGCCGCGCCGGGCGCGTGCTTCGCCGCGTTGGTCAGGGACTCCTGGACGACGCGGTGCACCGCCCGGTCCGTCATCCCCGGCAGCGCCCGCGGTACGCCGTCCTCCCGCAGCCGCACCGCGATCCCGGACTCCCGGGCCCGCTCCACCAGCTCCCGCACGCTCTCGTCCGCCGGCGCGGTCGGCGCCCGCTCGTCGTCGGCGCGCAGCACCCCCACGATGTCCCGCAGCCGGGCGGTGGCGTCGGCCGCCGCCCGCCGCAGCTCCCCGGCGGCGGCCCGCCGGCTCTCGCTCAGCGCCGGGTCCACCTCCAGGGCGGCGGCCCGCACCGCGATCAGCGACAGATCGTGGCCGAGCGAGTCGTGCATGTCCCCGGCGATCCGGGACCGCTCCCGCATCCGCTCCCGGTCGGCGACGGCCCGCTGCTCGCGCTCCATCCGCTCCGCCAGCTGCCAGCCAGTGCGGATCAGCTCCGCGTACTGGAGGACATACCGTCCCACCAGCCAGGGGACGACGACGGTGAAGAGCAGCGAGCCGAGCTGCGCGGGCCAGGCCCAGGGGTCGCGGTCGAGGAGGAGCAGCGCCACCAGACCCGCCGCCGCGACGCTCCCGAAGAAGACGAGCGCGGGCCGGGCGCGGGGGGAGCGCCGGCCGGCGAGGTAGCCGAACGCGGCCATGGACAGCACGTACTCGGAGGCGAACAGCTCCGTGTTCCGCGCGGCGGTCAGCGCGAGGGCGATCCCCAGGGAGAGCAGCGGCACCCGCCGCCACACCAGCGCCGCGACCCCGAGCAGCCCCACCCCGGCGGCGGCCCCGCCCCAGGACCCGCCGTCGTCCGGATCGCCCAGCAGCAGCACCGGGCCGCTGAGGAGCGCCCAGAGCGCGAGATCGACGAGGAGGTGCCGGGTCCGTTGGCTGCGCATGCGGCTACTCTGCCGGACGCGCCCGGCCCGGGTCCCCCGACGAAAGTCCCGGTCCGCGCTCCACCACACCGGCCTCGTGGGCGAGGATCGCGAGCTGGACCCGGTTCCGCAGCCCCAGGCGCGCCAGGACGGCGCTCACATGGGCCTTCACCGTGCTCTCCACCACATGGAGGCGGCCGGCGATCTCGCCGTTGGAGAGACCGGCCCCCACCAGGGCGACGACCTCGCCCTCGCGCGCGGTGAGCGGTTCGAGACGGGAGCGGGCGTCGGCGGCCCGGGAGAGCCGGCCGCCGCCGAGCTGGGCGATCACCCGGTGCGCCACCTCGGGGGAGAGGAAGGCCGCGCCGCCGGCGACCGCCCGCACCCCGGAGATCAGATCCCGGGGGTCCCCCGACTTCAGCAGAAAGCCGCTCACCCCGGAGTCCAGCGCGCGGGCGATGTACTCGTCCTCCGAGAAGGTCGTCAGCATCACGACCGCTGTCCCCGGCGCCACCCGCCGCAGCTCCTCGGCGGCGCGCAGCCCGTCCAGCCGGGGCATCCGGATGTCGAGCAGCGCCACATCGGGCCGGTGCCGCAGCGCCAGATCGACCGCCTCGTGCCCGTCCCCGGCCTCCGCGACGACCTCGATCCCGGGTTCGGCGCCGAGGATGGCCCGCACCCCGGCGCGGATCATGGCCTCGTCGTCGGCGAGCAGAACGCGTACGGCGGTGTCGGGACCGGGGCCGGCGGAGGTCGTCATACGGTCAGATTACGGCGCGGGGCACGGCCGCTCCCGCCGCACCCCGCGCCCGCCGGCGGCCGTCAGAGCCGGCGGACCGTGCGCAGGCGGGTGGCGTACTTCTTGGTGCCGTCCAGGAGCGAGGGGCCGCCGACATCGGCCAGGGTCGGGCCGTTGGGCGTCTTGCGGCTGGAGAGGAAGCGCCGCTTCCCGTTCTGGTCGAGGCCCAGATAGATCCCGACGTGGTCGATGAACTCGGTGCCCTGTGTGGCGTCGAAGAAGACCAGATCGCCGACCCGGAGCCCGGTCAGGGAAGGCGGCGTCGCGGCCGAGTGGGCCACCTGCGCCGAGCCGGCCCACTGGGCCATCCACTCCGAGGTGCGCGGCAGGAAGCCGCCGCTGTTCCCCGAGCTGAAGTCGCCGAGCCCGATCCCCAGATGGTGCCCGAAGACCATCCGGACATAGCCCGAGCAGTCCAGGCAGCGGGCGTTGGCCGCGTCCGCCGAGTGGCGGTGGCCGTCGGGGAAGTTCCAGTCCGTCTCCATGTACTCGTGGAAGTCGGCGCCCTCCCGCGGGCCGCCGTTCGCCGGCGGGCCGTACCGGGACTCGCCGAGGACGCGCTTGCCGAACTGCTGCTTCCCGGCCTCGGCCGACACCACCCCGGGGGCGCCCGGCAGGAACATGGCGGCGAGGGCGAGCGCGTCGGGCTCCGTCGATCCGTACCAGTCCCGGATCTGCTGCTCCAGCGCGGGCGTCCAGGTGCCGTTGTAGGGGTCCTTCAGGACCCGTATCCACTCCCGGTGGGTGACGGAGGGGTTCTCGGCCCAGGAGGCGCTGGTGACGGTGAACTCGGAGACCTTGAGCCGGATCGGCAGGGCGCTCGTGGCGACGGCGCCCGCCGCCGCCCGGACGCCGACCCGGCCCGCGCCGAAGGTGGTGTCCGACGCCTTCTCGACGCCCCACTGGGGGTTCTCCGCCCGGTCGGCGCGCCAGGCCCGGGCCCTGAGGGAGCCGCCCTGGCGGCTGACCCGGATCGTCCACGGGTCGAGCGCGGAGCCGCCGCTGTCCAGGGTGACGGGCCCGTCCAGGACGGTGACGGTGTTCTGCTGCTCCTTCTCCAGCCGGAGTTCGACGGCGCCGCCGGGGAGGAAGGAGAGCCGGGCGCGGTAGTGGTCGTCGAAGCTCTGGAACCCGAAGGAGAGGGAGTGGGAGAGGGTGACCCCGGCGGGCGCGCTGTCGAAGCTCGCCGTGGAGCGCGCGTCGACATCGGTGATCATGTCGTCGGAGAGCGTCGAGTGGCGGGCGAGGGTGGGGTTGGTGGCGGTGATCGCGATCGCCCCGGTGCCGGAGGCCGTCCCGGTGCCGGGGGTCACGGTGAAGTCGCTGTCCGGGCCGTTGTTGTGCACCCAGAAGTTCCGCGAGGGCCCGGCGCCCCACCCCTCCGTGCTGCTGCGGTCGAAGCGGTCGGAGAAGGTCAGCTTGGACTCGCCGAAGGTCCGCTCCGGGCCGCGCATCCGGACCGTGCGCGCGTTCCTGGTGAGCACGGCGACCTCGACGCGCTGCGACGCGTCCCCGGGGTGGTCGGGGTTCTCCCGGGTGATCCGGGTGCCGGGGAGCGCTCCGCCGACGGCTTCGGCGGTGACCGGGCCGAGCCCGCCGCCGACGGAGCCGTGAAGCATCGCGTCGTTGGCGGCGAGGAGGACGGAGCCGCCGCCCGGTCCGGTGGTGGACCGGGGCGGGCCGGCCGCCGCGAGGCCGGCGGCGGTGCGCGCGGGCGCGGCCTGCGCGGCCTGCGCGGCCTGCGCGGCCTGCGCGGTGGCGGCCGGGGCGATCAGGGGGGTGGCGGTCGCCGCGGCCACAGCGGTCAGAAAGGTGCGTCTAGTGGGTTTTGACATGAATTCATGATCGCTGACGGATGCGGGGCCGGCCCACACCGGCGGTGATATCACCGCTCCGGTGCGGTCCGGCCCCGCACGGGCCCTCGGCCGATCCGGTTCAGAAGGGCTTGGTCGGCAGGTACTTGCCGTCCAGGGTGATCACGGCGCGCTCGCCGCCGTCGGGGTCGGCGACCTTCTTCACATCGAGCCTGAAGTTGATCGCGCTGATGATGCCGTCACCGAACTGCTCGTGCACCAGCGCCTTGAGGGTGGTGCCGTAGACCTGGATCATCTCGTGGAAGCGGTAGATCGTCGGGTCGGTGGGGACGGAGCCGGGGATCGAGCCCCGGGTGGGGATGGTCTGGAGCAGCAGCGCCGCGTCGTCGTCCAGGCCCAGCAGTTCGGCGACGGCCTGCGCCGCGGCCTCCGGCAGCGGGTGCTGGCCGAGCACGGCGGCGGTCACGAAGGCCACCGAGAAGTCGGTGACATCGGCGATCTGCTGCCAGGTCAGGTCCTTGCGCGTCTTGGCGTCGACGGCGGCGTTGGCGAGGGCCTGGCGGGCGGTGGGGTCGAACTGGGAGTGCGCCATGGGAGGGGTGTCCTTTCGGGGTGGGGCCGTACGCCGCCGGGGTGGCGGGGACGGCGGGTCGCGGGAGGGTGTGGCGGACGCGCGGGGGTCAGGCCGCGAGGGCCGCCGGGCGGTGGCCGTTCGGGTGGGCGCCCGGGTCGAGTTCCTCGACGGCGCCGGTGGCGATGTCGAAGACCCAGCCGTGCAGTGTGACCGTTCCCCGCGCCAGCGCACGGGCCACCGGGGGATGGGTGGCCAGATTCGTGAGCTGCGCCAGCACATTCCGGCGTACGAGGGCGGCGACCGACTCCGCCGCGGTGCCGCCGGTCGCGGTGCGGGCCGGGGAGGCGTCCGCGTGCCGCAGCCAGCCGGCGACGGCCGGCGCTCCGCTGAGGTCGTGGCCCTCGGCCAGCGCGGTCATCGCGCCACAGGCGGAGTGCCCGCACACCACGACGTCACGGACGCCGAGCACCGCCACGGCGTACTCGACGCTGGCCGCGATGCCGTCGCCGCCCGGGGTGTGGGCCGGGACGAGATTTCCGGCAGTACGGATGACGAACAGCTCACCCGGCTCGCTCTGGGTGATCAGCTCCGGCACCACCCGGGCGTCGGAGCAGCCGATGAACAGGGTTCCCGGCCGGTGGGTGCCGGCGAGCCTGCCGAACAGCTCCGCCTTGCCGGGGAAGACCTCCCGCTGGAAACGCGTGAGGCCCTGGACGAGATCGTGCACGGGTCACTCCCTTCGGTGGGCGTCGGCCCGATCGGGCTGACGGAATCCACCCTGCATGACCTGTATCTATAGTGTCCAAGACGTAGTAGGCATGATTGCTATTGATCTGATCTATGATTGGTCTCATGGCCATGGAACTGCGTCATCTGCGCTATCTGCTCGCCGTCGCCGAGCACGGCAACTTCACCCGCGCGGCCGAGGACCTGCGGATCTCCCAGCCCACCCTCTCCCAGCAGATCAAGCAGCTGGAGCGCGCCGTGGGCGTACAGCTCCTCGACCGCACGGGCCGCACCGTGCGTCTCACCGACGCGGGGGAGACCTATGTGCACTACGCCCGGCGCGCGCTGCGGGACCTGGCCGCCGCCGAGCGGGCGGTGCTCGACGTGGCCGACCTCTCCCGGGGCAGCCTGCGGCTCGCGGTGACCCCGACCTTCACCGCGTATCTCATCGGCCCGCTCGTCGCCGAGGTGCACTCCCGCCACCCCGGCATCACGCTCGACGTGGAGGAGATGACCCAGGACCGCATCGAGGCCGGGCTGCTCGCCGACGAACTCGACATCGGGATCGCCTTCGCCGGGCCCCATCTGCCCGGGATCGCCGCCACCCCGCTGTTCACCGAGACCCTCAGCCTGGTCGTGGGGGCGCACCGGCCGGAGGCGGGACGCGGGCGTCCGCTCCCCGTGGCGGAGCTGGCCGGTCACCGGCTCGCGCTCCTCAGCGGGAACTTCGCCACCCGGGGCCACACCGATGCCTACTTCGCCCGGCACCGCGTCAGCCCCCGGATCGTCGTGGAGGCCAACTCCATCCAGGCCCTGACGGAGATCGTCCGCCGCACCCCCCTCGCCACGGTGCTGCCCGACGCCATCGCCCACGACCACCCCCATCTGAGCCCCATCCCCCTCGAACCGGCCCTGCCGGCCCGCACGGTGTCGCTGCTCCGCCGGGAGAGCGGCTACCGCAGCGCCGCCGCGCGCGCGTTCACCCGTCTCACCGGGGAACTGGTGGCCGCGCGTGGATACCTCCCCGCCTGAACGGGAACGGGAACGGGCCGGAAACGGGTGTCGCCCGGGAGGGAGCCGTGGCTCCTCCCCCGGGCGAACGGGTCATCGCCGGTCCGTGCGGTCCCGGGTCAGAAGGTGAGCTTGAAGTTGTTGATGTACCCGGTGTCCTGCGCGGCGCGGTCCTGCACCCGCAGCCTCCAGACGCCGTTCGCGACCTCGGAGGACGCGTTGACCGTGTAGGTCTCCTGGACGTTGTCCGCCGAGTCGGAGGAGCTGTACGGCTTCAGCGAGTACACCGACCCGTCGGGGGCGACCAGGTCCACCACCAGGTCACCGCGCCAGGTGTGGACGATGTCCACCGCGGCCTTCAGCGTCGCCGGGGCGTTGCCCGCCACGCCGGAGACGGTCACCGCGGACGTCACGGCGGCACCGTTGTCCGGGATGGAGACATCCGCGGTGTTCTCGAAGCTGGTGCCCGGGTCGGGGTTGCCGCCGCCGGGGCGGGCGCCGACGTTGATGGCGGCCCAGGCGTTGGTCACACCGGCGACCTCGGCGCTGTTCGCCCCGTACAGCTCCGTCGCCACCGCGATCGTGCCGGTGCGCGCGGCGGCGTAGTTGGTGGTCGAGGTGAACTTGGTGGTGAGCGCCTTGTACCAGATCAGCGCGGCCTTCTCGCGGCCGATGGCCGTGACCGGCAGCCCGTCGGAGGTCGGCGAGTCGTAGCTCACGCCGTTGAGCGTCTTGGCGCCGCTGCCCTCGGAGGCGAGGTAGAACCAGTGGTTCGCCGGGCCCGAGGAGTAGTGGACGTCGACTCCGCCGATGCCCGAGTACCAGTAGTCCTTGGACGAGCCGTCCCGGCTCGGCCGGTCCATGTACCGCAGCGGGGTGCCGTTGCCCCGGATGTCGATCTTCTCGCCGACGAGGTAGTCGCCGAGGTCCTGCGGGTTGTTGGCGTGGAACTCCACCGCCGCCGCGAAGATGTCGGAGGTCGCCTCGTTCAGCCCGCCGGACTCCCCGCTGTAGACGAGGTTGGCCGTCGACGAGGTGATGCCGTGCGTCATCTCGTGCGCGGCGACATCGATGGAGGTCAGCGGCTTGGCGTTGCCCGCGCCGTCGCCGTAGGTCATGCAGAAGCAGCTATCGGTCCAGAAGGCGTTGGAGTAGTTGTTGCCGTAGTGGACCCGGGAGGAGGCGCCGACCCCGTCGCCCCTGATCCCGCTGCGGCCGTGCACGTTCTTGAAGTAGTCCCAGGTCACCCCGGCGCCGTAGGCGGCATCCGCGCCGGCGGTCTCGGTGTTGGCGGGCAGGCCGTTGCCCCAGATGTCGTCCGGCCCGGAGAAGAGGGTGCCGGCGCCGGAGGTGCCCCGGTTCAGATTGGTGGTGCGGTGGTTGCCGCGCCCGGGGTCGGTGAGGTTGTACGTGGACCCCGACTGGGTGGAGCCGAGCGTCACCTGCCCGCTGTACTGGGTGTTGCCGGTGCCGTTGTGCACCGCCTGCCACTCGTAGAGCTTCTCGCCGGTGGCGGCGTCGGTGACGACGTGCAGCTCGTTGGGGGTGCCGTCGTGCTGGAGGCCGCCGACGACCGTCTCGTACGCCAGCACCGGTTTGCCGCCCTGCGCCAGCCAGACCACCTTGCGCGGCGCGCGGTCCGCGTCGGTGCGGGTGGAGCCCTCCGCCTTCGCGCGGGCCAGGGCCTGCTTCTCGGCCGCCGCCGGGGCGATCAGCGCCTTGGTGGCGACGCCCTTGAGGGCGGTGCGCGAGGCCCTGGTGACGGACTCGGTGACACCGGCCCCGGTCTCGGCGACGACGAGGTCGCCGCCGAGCACCGGGAGGCCGCCGAAGGTGCGCTCGTAGCGGGTGTGGACGGTGCCGTCGCGGTCCCGGGCCACATCCCGGACGACCAGCTTCTCCTGGGCGCCGAGCCCGAGTTCCCGGGCGGTGGCGGCGGTGCCGGCGCTCTGCTCGCGTATCAGCTCCGCCCGCTGGGCGGGGGTCAGCGCGACGGGCAGGGCGCCCGGGTCGGCCTTCCCCGCCTTGGCGGCGGCGGGGGAGGCCGCCGCGCCGGCGGCGGAGGAGGGGCCGGCCTGGAAGCCGACGGCCACGAGCGCGGCGGTGGCGATGAGGGCTCCGGTCGCGGTGGTGCGACGGCGGGAGGTGGATCTCACGCGTACTCCTTCTGCGAAGGCGGTACCGGACGGCAGGGCGGGCCGTCCGGGCAGAGCATGCCGAGCGAGTGTTCGAGGAACGGGGGAAGAGTGGCAGGAGTAACCAGTTTCTGTCAGGGGCGCGTCAAGAATTGGCCGGAATTCGTCCGTTGAGCGAGGGGGGGTGTTCGTTAACCGAACGTTGCGCCCATGTTGCCTGCCCCCCCGCCCGGCGCGGGCCCGGGTCGGGGGCCTGCCCCCGAACCCCCGCTCCTCAATCGCCGGAGGGGCTGGGGGGGGGCTGGGGCCGCCGGTGGGGTTGGGGTGCTTGGGCTGCCGGTGGGGCCGGGGTGGTGCTGCTCGATCGCGGAGGGGCTGAGGTCGTGCTCCTCAAGGGCCGGGGAGGCCGGCTGCGTGTGTCTCGATCGCCGGTGGAGCCGAACCCCCGCTCCTCAATCGCCGGAGGGGCTGGGGGGGCTGGGGGCTCTGATCTGTCGGTGACGGGGGCAGTCCAGCCCGTCCGGGATCAACTCCCCGAGGCGGCTCCGGGGGAGTTCCGGAACCGACCCGCGCCACGGGAGGCGGGCGCACGCTCAGCCTGTCCGGCATGTGAACGGACCCCGTGTCGCAGGGCCCGCGCCCCGCGACACGGAGCCACCGGTCATGGGTGGGGGATTCGGCCACCCGGGCCGCGGGGCCGGGGTCAGGCCGTGGCGAACCCCCGGTGGGTGATGCTGGCCACCACCCCCGCCACCTTCACCTCCACCACGACCTCCCCCCGCGTCCACCGCGTGGTCTCGTCATCGGGCGCCCCCAGCTCCGCCAGCACCGCCCCCGCGAGCCGCTCGCGGTCCTCCACCGACGGGTAGAACGCCACCAGATACAGCCGGCCGCGCCCGTTGAAGGCGTACTGCGTGGACATCGCGATCCCGCAGAACGGCTCGGGGTCCAGCCCCGTCACCCACCAGTCACCGTTCCGCCGCGCGGTCCCCGGAAACCGCTCACGGAACTCCGCGACCGTCGCCCCCCAGGCCACCCCGCTCCACCCGGACTCCACGCCCTCGGGCTCCCCGGGCCCGGAGAGCCCGCCGTCCCCCACCCCGCCCGCCGGTACGCCCCCCACCGACGCGGAGACGGCCGGCGGCAGCCACTCCCCGCTCACCGGCTCCCCGCCGCCGCAGGTGTCCACGATCTCCGCCATCGACGGACGGTCCGCCGGATTCCTGGCCAGACAGGACGCCACCAGCGAACGGAAGGCGCCATCGACGCGCGACAGATCCGGCTCCTCGTGGACGATCCGGTACAGCACCGCCGCCGGATGGCCCTCCCCGAACGGCGCCGCGCCCCCCGACGCGAAGGCCAGCACGGACCCCAGCGAGAAGACATCGCTCGCGGGCCCCACCTCCCGGTCACCGCGCGCCTGCTCCGGGGACATGTACGCCGGGGTCCCCCGGATCACCCCGGTCGTCGTCTGCGAGGTCGCCTCCAGGGCGCGGGCGATCCCGAAGTCGATGACACGCGGCCCGTCCCCCGCGAGGATCACATTCCCGGGCTTCAGATCGCGGTGCACCAGCCCGCGGTCGTGGATCGCGTCCAGCCCCTCCGCCAGCCCGGCCACCAGCACCCGGACCGCGCCGGCCGGCAGCGCGCCGTGCCCGTCCACCGCCTCCCGCAGGGAGGGCCCGGGCACATAGGCGCTGACCAGCCAGGGCCGTTCCGCGTACGGATCGGAGTCCACCACCTGCGCCGTGAAGAACCCGCCGACCCGCCGGGCCGCCGCCACCTCCCGCGCGAAGCTCCGCCGGAACCCCGGATCGGCCCCGTACTCCGCGCGGACCACCTTCACCGCCACGGGCCTGCCACCCGCCGAACGCCCCAGAAAGACGTCCCCCATCCCGCCGGAGCCCAGCCGGCCCACCAGCCGGTAGCCACCCACCCGCTCCGGATCACCCGGTCGCAGAGCTTCCACCGGTACTCCTCCCGCGCGACCCAACCCCCGGACCGGGGGGCATCGTCTCAGACGAGCGTCGGTCACGGACCGGTTCCGGGCCGCTCCCTCCATGCCAGGACCGCCACAGCGCGGCGTACGCCCCGCCCCCGGCAGTCGCCGACCGCCTCCCGGGCCGCCGAGATCCCCCGATGGTGCGGGCCCCGGCCGCGGTGGCGGCGGGCTGCTCCGTGAGGAACGAGCTGACCGCGCCCCGAGCGGGATGCACCGTGAGCGCTCGGCGCGGGTACCAGCTGGGTTGGTGTGCGTCCGGCGCCGGTGGCCGGCCCTCGCGCGACGGGTGGCCCGGGCAATCCCAGCCCGTCTGGGGGCAGCTCCGGGGGAGATTGAGGACGCCCCCTGTGCCACAGACCCCGCACCGCGGGGAGCCCCCACCACAGCCTCAGGCCAGGCTCGTCCGCCAAGCCTGGTGGAGGTTGGCGAAGTGCCCCTTCGCGGCGATCAGCTCCCCCGGCGAACCGTCCTCCACCACCCTCCCCCCTTCCATCACCAGCACCCGGTCCGCCACCTCCACCGTCGACAGCCGGTGCGCGATCACCACCGCCGTCCGCCCCCTCAGCACCGTGTCCATCGCCCGCTGCACCGCCCGCTCCCCCGGAACATCCAGCGAGCTGGTCGCCTCGTCCAGGATCAGCACCGCCGGGTCGGCCAGCAGCGCTCGGGCGAACGCCACCAGTTGCCGCTGGCCGGCCGAGATCCGGCCACCGCGTTTCCGTACGTCCGTGTCGTACCCCTCCGGCAGCGCGCTGATGAAATCGTGCGCGCCGATCGCCTTCGCCGCCGCCTCGATCTCCGCGCGGCTCGCGTCCGGACGCCCGATGGCGATGTTCTCGGCGACCGTCCCGGAGAACAGAAACGCCTCCTGCGTCACCATCACCACCCCGCGCCGCAGCTCCGGCAGCGCCAGCTCCCGGAGATCCACCCCGTCCAGCAGCACCCGCCCCTCCGTCGGGTCGTAGAACCGGGCCAGCAGCTTCGCCAGCGTCGACTTCCCCGCGCCCGTGGAGCCGACGACCGCGATCGTCTGGCCCGCCGGGACGGTCAGACCGAAGGTGGGCAGCACCTCACCGCCCGTACGGTAGGCGAACCGCACCCGGTCGAAGACGACCGCCCTGCCCGGCTCCCCGCCGCGCCTCGGCGGCAGCTCCCCGGGGCGCTCGGGCTCGGGCACGCTCGGCGTCTGGGCCAGCAGTCCCGCGATCTTCGTCAGCGACGCGACGGCGCTCTCGTAGGAGTTGAGGAACATCCCGAGCCGGTCGATCGGGTCGTACAGCCGCCGCAGATAGAGCACACACGCCGCCAGCACCCCCAGCGCCAGCGTCCCGTCGGCGACCCGGTAGGCGCCCCACAGCACGATCCCGGCGACCGCCGTGTTGGCCACCAGCCGCGAGCCGACGACATACCGCGCCATCTCGATCAGCGTGTCCCCGTTGCTGCGGCCGTGGTGGTCGTTGAGGACCCGGAACGCCTCATCGTTGGCCCGCTCCCGGCGGAACGCCCGCACCGGCCGGATGCCGTTCAGCGTCTCGGTGAACTTCACGATCACCCCGGCTATGGCGGTCGACCGGGTGCTGTAGATGACCCCCGCGCGCCGCCGGTAGATCCGCACCAGCAGGAACAGCGGTACGAAGGACGCGATCGCGACCCCGCCGAGCCCCAGGTCCAGCCAGAGCAGCATCACCGAGATGTAGACGAAGGCCAGCACCACGTCGATCAGTTCCTGGAGCCCCTCCTCCAGCAGCTCGCGCAGGGACTCCACGTCCGAGGTGGAGCGCGAGATCAGCCGGCCGGAGGTGTAGCGCTCGTGGAAGTCCAGGCTCAGGGCCTGCGAGTGGCGGAAGATCCGGCCGCGCAGATCCAGCAGCACATCCTGGTTGAGCACCCCGGAGACCCGGATGAACAGATACTGGAACAGCCCCGCGCCCAGCGAGCAGAGGGCGTAACCGGTCGCGACCGCGATCAGCGGCCCGTAGTTCTGCTCCCGGAAGGCGGGTACGCCCCGGTCGATGGCGTAGGCGACCAGCAGCGGGCCCGCCTGGATGGTGGCCTGCTGGACGAGCAGGATCAGGACGAGCCGGATCAGCCGGGGGCGGTGCGGCCGGAGCAGCGACCGCAGCAGCGTGCCGGTCGCGCCCTTGACGGTGGGCAGATCGTCCCGGTCGAAGTGATCGGCGGGCTGCTCGGCCGGCGGCGCGGCGGGCGGCGGGGGCGCCTGGGCGGCCTCCGGCCCGGAGGCGGTGGTGGTCATCGTGGGTCCCCTTCTCCCTCTGCGCCCTCTGTGCCCTCAGTGGCCTCTGCGCCCTCTGTGCTTTCCGCACCCGACATCAGCCAGGCGTACTCCGCGCTCGTCCGCAGCAGTTCCTGATGCGTCCCCACGGCCGCGATCCGCCCCTCGGAGAGCAGCGCCACACGGTCCGCGAGCAGCACCGTGGACGGCCGGTGGGCCACCACCAGCGCCGTGGTGTCCTCCAGGACCTCCCGCAGGGCCGCCTCCACCAGCGCCTCCGTGTGCACGTCGAGCGCCGACAGCGGATCGTCCAGCACCAGGAAGCGGGGTCTGCCGACCACCGCCCGTGCCAGCGCGAGCCGCTGGCGCTGCCCGCCGGAGAGGCTCAGCCCCTGCTCACCGACCTCGGTGCGCACTCCGTCCGGGAGGCCGTGCACGAACTGTGCCTGCGCCACCCGGAGCGCCCGCTCCAGATCCTCGGCCCTCTCCGCCGCGTCGCCGTCCCCCGCGCCCATGAGGACGTTCTCGCCGACCGTGGCGGAGAAGAGCGTCGGCTCCTCGAACGCCACGGACACCAGCCCGCGCAGCCGCTCCCTGGGCATGGCCGCGATGTCCTCGCCGTCCAGGGTGATCCGGCCGGAGGTCGCCTCGTGCAGCCGGGGTACGAGCGCGGTGAGGGTGGTCTTCCCGCTGCCGGTGGCGCCGACCAGGGCCATGGTCTCGCCGGGCCGGATGTGCAGATCGATCCGGTCGAGCAGGGGCGGGGTGTCGTCGGCCGTGTCGGGATAGCGGAACCGGACCCCCTCGAACCGCAGCCCCGCCGCAGGAGCCGCCGCCGGAGCCGGAGCCGAGCCCGACATCGAAGCCGAAGCCGAAGCCGAAGCCGAAGCCGAAGCCGAAGCCGAAGCCGGCACCGAAGCCGCCTCCGAGGTGTCCGGCTCCCGCTTCTCGTCCATCACCTCGAAGTACCGGTCCGCCGCCGTGGCCGCCTCCTGGCACATCGCCAGCAGGAAGCCGAGCGACTCCACCGGCCACCGCAGCGCCAGGGCGATCGACAGAAACGCCACCAGCGTGCCCGCCGACAGATCCCCGTCCGCGACCTGGACCGTGCCCAGCACCAGCGCGGAGCCGATCGCCATCTCCGGGATCACCGTGACGGCCGACCAGATCCAGGCCAGCAGCCTGGCCTTGGCCAGCTCCGTGCCGCGCAGCTCGTGCGACATCGCGGTGAAGGCGCGGGCCTGGCTGCGGTGGCGGCCGAAGCCCTTGACGACCCGGATGCCGAGGACGCTCTCCTCGATCAGTGTCGTCAGATCGCCCACCTGGTCCTGGGCGCGGCGCGCGGCGAACGCGTACCGCGACTCGAACCAGGAGATCAGGATCATCAGCGGTACGACCGGAACCAGCAGCACCAGCGCGAGCAGCCACTCCTGCGCGAACAGGATCACAAAGCCCACCAGGATGGTGGTGCCGTTGACCAGCAGGAAGGTCAGCGGGAACCCGAGGAACATCCGGATCAGCGCCAGATCCGTGGTGCCGCGCGACAGCAGCTGCCCCGACGCCCACCGGTCGTGGAAGGCCACCGGCAGCCGCTGGAGATGGGCGTAGAGCCCGGCCCGCATGGCCGCCTCCACCCCCGCCAGCGGGCGGGCCACCAGCCAGCGGCGGATACCGAAGAGCACCGCCTCGGCGAAGCCGAGCAGCAGCAGCGCGAGCGCCCCCAGCCACACTCCGCCGGGGTCGCGGTCGGCGATCGGACCGTCCACCATCCACTTCAGCACCAGCGGGATGACGAGGCTCAGACAGGAGGCCACGATGGCGATGAGGGCCGCGATGAACAGCCGGGCCCGGACCGGCCGTACATAGGGCCAGAGCCGCAGCAGTGAGCGTACGGCGGACCGGCCCTCGGGAGCTATGTGTGAAGTGGACATCAGGAGTGAGCCTACGGTTCATCCCTGACAGCCCTCATCCGATTTATCCACCGGGCCCGCCCTTCGCCCCGCCCTCCGCCCCGCCCTCCGCCCCGCTCCCCGGCACCACCCGCAGCAGCAGCGCCGCCCTCGGCCCGACCGCCACCGCCTCCCCTCCCGCGCGCACCGCCCCCGGCGCGCCCGACTGGTCCTCGGGCTCCGTGTCCACCAGCACCTCGTACGCCGACGCCCACGGCGGACCCGGCAGGGTGAAGTCCACCGGGGCGTCCCCCGCGTGGAGGATCAGCAGAAAGCTGTCGCCGGTGATCCGCCGCCCCCGCGCGTCCCGGCCGGGGATGTCCCGGCCGGAGAGCCGCAGAGCGAGCGTCGCGGCGGGCGCGTACCAGTCCCGCTCGGTCATCTCGGTGCCGCGCGCGGTGAACCAGGCGAGGTCCGGCAGCCCGTCCGCCGCCCCGGCCCGCCCGGAGAAGAAGTCGGCGCGGCGCAGTGCCGGATGGTCCCGGCGCAGGGCGAGCAGCCGGGTGGTGAGATCCAGCAGCCCGCGCGCCCCCGACCGCTCCCGCTCCCGCTCCAGCGCCCCCGACCGCTCCCGCTCCCGCTCCAGTGCCCCTGACCGCTCCCGCTCCCGCTCCAGTGCCCCTGACCGCTCCCGCTCCCCGGAGAGACCGCCCGCCCCCGCGCGGGTGACCGGCGACCAGTCCACCCACCCCACCTCGTTGTCCTGGCAGTACGCGTTGTTGTTGCCGCCCTGGGTACGCCCCATCTCGTCCCCCGCGACCAGCATCGGGACCCCCGTCGACAGCAGCAGCGTGGTCAGCAGATTGCGCGCCTGGCGCCGCCGCAGGGCGTTGATCCCCGGGTCGTCGGTCTCGCCCTCCGCGCCGCAGTTCCAGGAGCGGTTGTCGTCCGCGCCGTCGCGGTTGGACTCGCCGTTGGCCTCGTTGTGCTTCCGCTCGTGGCTCACCAGGTCCCGCAGGGTGAATCCGTCGTGCGCGGTGACGTGGTTGACGGAGGCGCGCGGCCGGCGCCCGCCGGGGGCGTAGAGATCGCTGGACCCCGAGAGCCGGTACCCCAGCTCCCGCACATCGGGCAGCGCGCCGCGCCAGAAGTCCCGTACGGCATCCCGGTAGCGGTCGTTCCACTCGCTCCACTCGGCGGGGAAGGCGCCCAGCCGGTAGCCGCCGGGACCCAGGTCCCAGGGCTCCGCGATCAGTTTCACCCCCCGCAGTACGGGGTCCTGGGCGAGCGCCGCGAGAAACGGGGACTCCATGTCGACCCCGTCCGCCGTACGGGCCAGCGCGGACGCCAGATCGAAGCGGAAGCCGTCCACGCCCATCTCGGTCACCCAGTACCGCAGCGAGTCGGTGATCAGCCGCAGCACCGGCGGGTGCGCGGTACGGAGGGTGTTGCCGCACCCGGTGTGGTCGGCGTACGCGCGGGCGTCGGGCTGGAGCCGGTAGTAGCCCGGGTTGTCGATCCCGCGCAGGGAGAGCGTCGGGCCCGGCCGGCCTCCCTCCGCCGTGTGGTTGTAGACCACGTCGAGGATGACCTCGATCCCGGCGGAGTGCAGCGCCGCCACCATCGACCGGAACTCGCCGACCTGCTCGCCCCGGGTCCCGCCGGCCGCGTATCCGGCGTGCGGGGCGAAGTACCCGATGGAGTTGTACCCCCAGTAGTTGCGGAGGTTCCGCTTCAGCAGATGGTCCTCGTGGGCGTACTGATGGACGGGGAGCAGCTCCACGGCGGTCACCCCCAGCCGGGTGAGATGGCCGATCGCCGCCGGGTGCGCCAGGCCCGCGTAGGTGCCGCGCAGCCGGTCGGGGATGTCCGGGTGGAGCCGGGTGAAGCCCCGGACGTGCAGTTCGTAGAGGACCGTCTCGGCCCAGGGGGTCCCCGGGCGCGGCCCGGTCGCGGGGGAGTGGTCCCGGACCACGACCCCCTTGGGGACGTACGGGGCCGAGTCCCGGTCGTCGCGCACGGTGTCGGCGGCCCATGGCCCGGCCCGGTCGCGGACATGTCCGTAGACCTCGGGCGGCAGCGCGTACTCGCCGTCCACCGCGCGGGCGTACGGGTCGAGCAGCAGCTTCGCCGGGTTCCAGCGGGCCCCGGTCCAGGGGTCCCAGCGGCCGTGCACCCGGTAGCCGTACCGCAGGCCGGGGCGGGCCCCGGGGACGAAGCCGTGCCAGATCCCCTCGGTGGGGGCCGCCAGCGGCAGCCGGGTCTCGGCGCCCGACTCGTCGAAGAGGCAGAGGTCGACGCCCTCGGCCCCGCCCGCCCAGAGCGCGAAGTTGGTGCCGTGGGTCCCGCCGGGCCCGGTCCCGCACCGCGCCCCGAGCGGCGCGGGCACCCCCGGCCACACCTCCGCCACCGGGACCGCCTCCCGCACCGATTCCGACTCCGGCACGGGCTCCGACTCCGACACCGGCTCCCGCACCGGCACCAAATCCACCCCCGCCCCCGCCCCCGACTCCCGCTCCCGCTCCGCCGTGCTCGACACCTGATGGCCTCCCGGGGTCGGCGGGACCCGGCCGCCGGCCCCGGGAGGCCGGGGCCCGCGCGCGGTCCTCTTCCGCTGTTGTGCCCACCGGGCCCCTCCTCCCACTCCTGGACGCGGTCCACGTTTCCCTCCCGGGCCCCCGTCGTTGGGGTGGTCGTGAGACATGTACTGAGACGGGCAGGCCGGGGCTCAGCAGCAGCCCTGGCATCGGCAGGGCTGGTGACCGGCCTCTTCGGCTGCACCGGCGGCGCGCTCGACATCGCGAGCAAGCCCCGGGCCCCCGAGGAGGCGATCCGGGTGATCCCCGGGGACGGCGCGCGGGACGTGGACCCGGACGGGCGCCTCGAAGTGCGGCTGCCCAGCGGCCGGCTGGAGCGGGTCAGGGTGAGGCGGATCGAGAACGAGAAGCCGGCCGATGTCCCGGGGGCCATCTCCGAGGACGGTCTGCGCTGGCGCCCGGACCCGCCGGGGAAGCTGGACATCGCGGCCAAGTACAGCGTCGACGTGGTCGCCCTGGACGGCCACGGCCGCCGCTCGGCGCGCCACACCACCTTCACCACCGAGGTCCCCGAGCAGCGCTTCATCGGCTACTTCAAGCCGGAGCACCGGGCGACCGTCGGCACCGGGATGATCGTCTCCTTCAGCTTCAACCAGGACATCGCCGACCGGGCCGCCGTGCGGCGGGCCATCGAGGTCACGGCCGATCCGCCGGTGGAGATCGAGGGGCACTGGTTCGGGAGGAACCGGCTGGACTTCCGGCCCGAGGAGTACTGGGAGCCGGGCACCGAGGTCACCGTCGATGTGCGGCTGCGGGACGTGGAGGCGGCGCCCGGCGCCTACGGCGTCCAGGACCGGACCGTCACCTTCACGGTGGGCCGCTCGCAGACCTCCCTCGTCGACGCCGAGGCCAAGACGATGGAGGTCCGGCGCGACGGCGCCCTGCTGGCGACCCTGCCGATCACGGCCGGGGCGCCGAAGTCGACCACGTACAACGGGAAGATGGTGGTCAGCGAGATGCACGACGTGACCCGGATGGACGGCGGGTCGGTCGGCTTCGGCGGGGAGTACGACATCAAGGACGTGCCGCACGCCATGCGGCTGACCCGGACGGGCACCTTCCTCCACGGCAACTACTGGGCGCCGCCGGAGACCTTCGGCCGGGCCAATGTCAGCCATGGCTGTGTGGGGCTGCGCGATGTGAAGGGCGGCGGCGGGGACACCCCGGCGGGCTGGTTCTTCGACCGGACCCTGATCGGGGATGTGGTGGAGGTGGTCAATTCCCCGGAGAAGGTGGTGCCGCCCGACAATGGGCTGAGCGGGTGGAACATGACATGGCAGCGGTGGAAGCAGGAGCCCGCCCGGGACTGACCCGCGCGCCCGGGGTCTCCTTTCCCCTCCCTGTTCCCTTCCCGTGCCCTTCCCTGTTCCCCTCCCCGGCTCTTTTCGGCCCGCGCCCGTTCCCTTCCGGCCTTTCCCCGGCTCTTTCCGATCCTTTTGCCGGGCATTCCCCTCTTCCCCGCTTGGGGCTCGCCTCACCGGACAACTTGGGACTGAACGGTGACATACAGCGGAAGGCGCCCAATCCCCCTCGTGTGGTTGTCTGTTCGAGCGCGTACGGATGGCGTGCGGGGGTGTGCGGGCCGGGCCGGGGCCAGGCCGTGCGAGGGGAGAGACCATGGTGGAAGGGCGTCCGACAGCGAGGGAATCGGCCCGTGTGGCGGGCGGGGCCCGGGGTTCCGTTCTGCGGGCGGGTGCCACGGCGGCGCTGCTGGTGCTGGTGACCGCCTGCGGGGGCGGCGGGGGCACGGACGCCGCCGACGACGGGAAGGGCGGGGACGGCGGCCGGGCGGTCGCCGAGGCCTCGCGCGCGGTGGTCACCGTGCTGCCCGGGGACGGCGCGAAGTCGGTGGCCACCAGCGGCGCCCTGAAGGTCACCGCCGCCGGCGGCAGGCTGACCGCCGTCACCGTGCGGGACGACAAGGGGCGGCAGGTCGAGGGCCGGATCGCGGCGGACGGCACGGCGTGGGAGCCGCTGCACCATCTGGCGGGCTCCACCCGGTACAGGGTGCACGCCGTCGCCCGGGACAAGGACGGCCGCGAGTCCGCCCGGGACTCCGTCTTCACCACCCTCGTACCGAAGAACACCTTCATCGGGCACTACACCCCCGAGGACCGGACCACGGTCGGCGTCGGCATGCCGGTCTCCCTCCGCTTCACCCGGGGCATCACCGACCCCGCCGCCGTCGAGAGGGCCATCAGGGTGACGGCCGAGCCGTCCGTGCCGATCGAGAGCCACTGGTTCGGCAACGACCGGCTGGACTTCCGCCCGGAGAAGTACTGGGCCCCCGGCACCGAGGTGACCCTCACACTCAATCTGGACGGGGTGCAGGGCCGCCCCGGTGTCTATGGAAAGCAGGCCAAGTCGGTCTCGTTCACCGTGGGCCGCAGCCAGATATCCACGGTGGACGCCAAGAGCAAGCGGATGAGGGTGGTCCGGGACGGCAAGGAGATCAAGAACATTCCGATCACCGCCGGGGCGCCCGCGACCACCACCTACAACGGCCAGATGGTGATCAGCGAAAAGCACAAGGTGACGCGGATGAACGGCGCCACCGTCGGATTCGGCGGGGAGTACGACATCAAGGACGTGCCGCACGCGATGCGGCTCTCCGATTCCGGCACGTTTATCCACGGCAACTACTGGGCCTCGTCCGGCACCTTCGGATCGTCGAATGTCAGCCATGGCTGTGTGGGGCTGCGCGATGTGCGCGGCGGATACGACAAGAAGTCCCCGGCCGCCTGGTTCTACGACCGCTCGCTCCTCGGCGATGTGGTGATCGTCAAGAACTCCAAGGACAAGCGGATAGCGCCCGGGAACGGCCTCAACGGCTGGAACATGTCCTGGGAGGAGTGGAAGAAGTAGCCCCACCCCTCCCGGAAGCCCCCCAGCACCCGCCGGGACCCTTCTCCGCCCCCGGGACCCTTCTCCGCCCCCGGGACCCTCTCCCCCCGCCCCGGCCCCGCGGTGTGAGCCACCACACCGGCACAGCCCCGTTAGCGGCGGTTAACCTGCCTCCATGACGACTGCGACTGTGCACTTCGAGGTCCGGAACGGTGTCGGCACCATCCGGCTGGACCGCCCTCCGATGAACGCGCTGGACATCGCCGTCCAGGACCGGCTGCTGGAACTGGCCGCCGAGGCGGGCCGCCGCGATGACGTGCGGGCGGTGATCCTGTACGGCGGTGAGAAGGTGTTCGCCGCCGGTGCGGACATCAAGGAGATGCGGGAGATGGACCACGCCGGGATGGTGGTCCGCTCCCGCGCGCTCCAGGAGTCGTTCACCGCCATCGCCCGCATCCCCAAGCCCGTCGTCGCGGCCGTCACCGGCTACGCCCTGGGCGGCGGCTGCGAACTGGCGCTCTGCGCCGACTACCGGATCGCGGCGGACAACGCCAGGCTCGGCCAGCCCGAGATCCTCCTCGGGCTGATCCCCGGCGCGGGCGGCACCCAGCGGCTCGCCCGGCTGATCGGTCCGTCCAGGGCCAAGGACCTGATCTTCACCGGCCGCCAGGTGCGCGCCGAGGAGGCGCTCGCCCTCGGCCTGGTGGACCGGGTGGTGCCGGCCGCCGAGGTCTACGAGCAGGCGCACGCCTGGGCCGCGAAGCTCGCCCAGGGGCCCGCCCTCGCGCTGCGCGCCGCGAAGGAGAGCGTCGACGCGGGTCTGGAGACCGACATCGGGACCGGACTCGCGATCGAGCGGAACTGGTTCGCCGGGCTCTTCGCCACCGAGGACCGCGAGCGCGGGATGCGCAGCTTCGTCGAGGACGGCCCCGGGAAGGCCGAATTCCTCTGACATGGCGCGGTCCGGCGCCCCGGCGGTCGCGGGACCGGGCGCCGTCAACCCGGTGGGCGCCCCGGAAGAGAATCGATCCAGCTGTGGGAAAGGGGCCCGCGACCCGGCCCCGAGCCCCCTGTTGACAAGGAGTCAGCGCAGGTGGGCTCGGGCGGGGGCGAGAGTCCCGCACCGGTGTCATATGCGGACCGGCACCCCCGGACGGGGGTGCCCACCCGTCCCTCTTCCACGGGAACGGCCACAGAAGTCCCCCGGTGCGGCGATGATGGGGGACATGGCGGGCCTCGAAGGTGTGGAACAACCGCGGCAGCGTGGCGGTGCTGTCGCCACCCGGTGGATGACCGCCATCGAGGACGAACAGACCCTGAGGGCGCTGGAGTTGCACGGCAACCCCACCGAGGCCGAGGTCCGGTTGCCCTCCCGCCCGGAATCCGCCGCGACCGCCCGCCGGCTGACCCACTGTGTGGTGCTCCGCCAGTGGGCGCTCTCCGCCCAGACCGCCGAGTACGCGGTGTTACTCGTCTCGGAGCTGGTGGGCAATGCCGTACGGCACACCGGGGCCCGGGTCTTCGGGCTGCGGATGCTGCGCCGCCGGGGCTGGATCAGGATCGAGGTGCGCGACCCCTCGCGCGGGCTGCCCTGTCTGCTGCCGGTCCAGCCGATGGACATCAGCGGCCGGGGGCTCTTCCTGGTGGACAAGCTCTCCGACCGGTGGGGCGTGGATCTGCTGCCGCGCGGCAAGACCACCTGGTTCGAGATGCGGATCGCCGACCGCGGCACCGCGCCCGTCACCGTCGCGGTGACCACCACCACGACCGCGACCGCCAGCGCGACCGCGACCGCGACCGCCAGCGCGACCGCGACCGCCAGCGCGACCGCGACCGCGACCGCCACCGCGCCCGCGACCGCTACCGCCGCCGCGACCGCCACCGCGGTCTGATCGCCGGGCCCGGACGCACAGAAGCCCCCGTGGACCGAGGGTGTCGGTGCCGGGGGCCTCTGTGGAGCGCCGTGGAGCAGGGGGGGTGTCTCCACGGCCGCTGATGCCGACCTGGCCCGGGTCAAGGGGGGTCGTGTCAGCGACTATGGCAGACGGGGGCCGCCGGATCAAAATCCTCTACTCCGACATAAGGGGCGAATGGTGATAGATCTTTTGTGAATCCCAGGTGAGCTGGGCCACTCGCCTGGTAAATAGTGCGTGAAGTTCGCTTGCGGCGAATGTTTCCTTGATCTGTCCGCATCAGATGGACCGTGGGTCCGCCCCCGCCCGGCGCGACCCGCAGACGCCACCCGTGCGGGCAATCATCATTTTTTGCGCAAATCGGGCCTACGCTCCCTCTCCGTGACCCCGATCGACCGCCGCCGCGCCCTGCGGACCGCGGCCCTGGCCACCGCCGCGGGCCTGGCCACGAGCTGCGCGGGTGAGGGCCGCGCCCGCGACCGGGCGCCGGCCCGCGCCGACCTCCCGCCCCCGGACCTGCCCGCGCCCCCCGCCTCCACCGCCCCGCCGCGCCCGGCCCACCGGCCCGCGCACCGGCCGGCCCCCGCCGCCCGCCGCTTCCCCGGACAGCCCGCGCAGATCGTCCACGGCCCCCGCGACCGCGACCGGGTGGCACTCACCTTCCACGGCGGCGGCGACCCGGCCACCGCCCGGGCCGTCCTCGCCGAAGCCGCCCGCGCGGACGCCCGCGTCACCGTCCTCGCCGTCGGCGGCTGGCTCGACGACCACCCGGATCTCGCCCGCCGCATCCTCGACGGCGGCCACGACCTCGGCAACCACACCCAGCGCCATCTCACCATCACCGAGATGTCCGACGCCGACGCCTACGCCGAGATCACCGGCTGCGCCGACCGGCTCCGCAGACTCACCGGCTCCATCGGCACCTGGTTCCGCCCCTCCCGCACCCAGCGCGCCACCCCCAGGATCACCCGCCTCGCCCACCGGGCCGGCTACCCGCACGTCCTCTCGTACGACCTCGACTCCCTCGACTTCACCTCCCCCGGGGCCGCGGCCGTGACCCGTACGGTCACCGGGCAGATCCAGCGCGGATCGGTGGTGAGCCTGCACTTCGGCTACGCGGACACGGTCGCCGCGCTGCCCGCCCTCCTCGACGATCTCGACCGCCGCGGACTGCGTGCGGTGACCACCACGGAGCTGCTGAGCTGATGCACCCAGGAACCACACCACTGAGACTCACCCGGCGGGCCGGCGCGCTGGCGGCCGGGGCCCTGATCGCCCTCCTCGCGGGCTGTGGCGCGGAGATCCCGCAACAGCCCGGCGGCACCGAGCGCGAGAGGTCGAAGGCGGCGGCCCCGCCCCCCAGGCCCGAGCCGGCCGCCCCGGCCGGACTGCCCGGCATGCCGCCGGTGCTCGACCCGAAGGACATCTACGCCGCCGACCGGCCGGGGATGCTCTCCCCGGTGGTGCGGAAGTTCCCCTCCCGGGTGTACGTCCCCAACACCAACGACAACACCGTCACGGTCATCGACCCCAAGACCTACGAGATCCTGGAGACCATCCCGGTCGGCATCCAGCCGCAGCACGTCGTCCCGTCCTGGGACCTCAAGACGCTCTGGGTCAACAACAACCGGGGCCACACCCTCACCCCCATCAACCCCGCCAACGGCGAGGCGGGCGAACCGGTCGAGGTCCACGACCCGTACAACCTCTACTTCACCCCCAACGGCAAGCACGCCGTCGTCATGGCCTCCCTCGACCGCGAACTGGTCTTCCGCGACCCGCACACCATGGACCGGGTGAAGACCACCCCGGTGACCTGCTTCGGGGTCAACCACGCCGACTTCTCCGCCGACGGCCGCTACTTCGTCGTCTCCTGCGAGTTCTCCGGCGAGCTGCTGAAGGTCGACACCGAGAGAATGGAGGTCGTCGGCCAGCAGAAGCTGCCGTTCGAGGGCGCGATGCCGCAGGATGTGAAGATCTCCCCGGACGGCAAGACCTTCTACATCGCCGACATGATGGCCCACGGCGTGTGGGTGCTCGACGGCGAGAAGTTCACCACCCCCCGGCTGATGCCCACCGGCGAGGGCGCCCACGGCCTCTACATCTCCCGGGACTCCCGGGAGATGTACATCCCCAACCGGGGTGAGGGCTCCGTCTCCGTCTTCGACTTCGCCAAGAACAAGCTCGCGAAGAAGTGGTGGCTGCCGGACGGCGGCAGCCCCGACATGGGCGGAGTCTCGGCGGACGGGAAGGTCCTCTGGCTCTCCGGCCGGTACGACGCCGAGGTGTACGCCATCGACACCCGCACCGGGAAGCAGCTGGCCCGCATCCCGGTCGGCGACGGCCCCCACGGCCTCGCGGTCTATCCGCAGCCGGGCCGCTACTCGCTCGGCCACACGGGGGTCTTCCGCTGACGCCCGCCACGGGCCGGGCCGGGCTCCTCGTGCCCGCCCGGCCCCTCCCCGAGGCGCCTCCCCGAGACGTCTCCGGGCCACCTCCAGTGCGGCTCCGGGGAGTTTCTCCCGGATCAGGCCGGACCGGCGAGGCGCGGCACCAGGGCTCGCGAGCCCGGCAAGATCCGGAAGAGACGGCCTAGGGCGCCGAGAAGAGGGCTTCCGAGCCGACCGGCCGGAAGCCCGCCGCCTGGAACGTCCGCACACTGCGGGCGTTCCCCGGCGCCTGCTGCGCCCACACCACCTCGTCCGGCACGAGCTGACGGGCCGCCACCGCGAGGCTCCGCCCGAGCCCCCGGCCGCGCGCCTCCTCGTCCACCTCGATCGCCGCCTCCCAGCGGCCCGCGAGTCCCCGGCCGAGTACCAGCAGCCCGCCGTCCGCCGCCCACACCCGCACCCCGTCCCGGTGCTTCATGGCGCGCGCCACCCGGGGGTGCTCCGGGTCCTCGATCTCCCGCAGCTCCGGCTCCGGCAGACCCGGCAGTCTCGTGGCGGCCGTCACCAGGTCGACGGTGTCCATCACCCGGCCCGTCCGCGCCAGCATCGCGGCCAGGAAGACCGGGTGCACCGAGGCGGCGAGCCAGTCCGACGGGGTGGCCGCCAGCCGGTCCCGTACCCACTCCGGGTCCTCGTCCGTGAAGACCACCGAGTGCGCCGTCAGCGCCAGCACCCCCGCGTCCCGGGCGTTCGGCTGCCCGATCACCGTCGTACCGCCGTCCGGCGGAGGGAACTCCCCCCGGGCGGCGGCGTGCAGGATACGGGCCAGTTCATCGCTCATGCCGCCATCGTCGCCCACGGCCCCTGGCACGGAGCGACCGGGGCGGGCCGATAATCTGATCTCCATCAGTAGTGCGCAGTGCACCTAGGAGGGGCGTAAGCAGTGGCGGACATCGAAGCGGCGCGCAAGGCGTTCGAGCGGTACGACCTGGACGGCGACGGCCTCATCACGGCCGCGGAGTACAAGAGCGTCATGGCGCAGCTGGGCGACTTCAATGTCACCGAGACCGTCGCCGAGGCCATCATCAAGACCAAGGACGCCAACGGCGACGGTCGGCTGACCTTCGAGGAGTTCTGGGACGCGCTCAACAAGAACAAGGCCTGACCCTGCCGGAGCGGCTCCCCGGCACCCGGCCGGGGCGTTCGCCCCGGCCGCCGGGGGGTGGTCCGGAGCGGTCACCCGCGCCATGGCAGCGACACCCGGTGACGGCCCCGCCGTCACCCCCCAGCAGAGCCCGGCCCCGGCCCCGGCCCCGGCCCCCGGCCGGGCCGCCCGCCGCAGAGCCGCGCGCCGGTCGGCCCGCCGGACCGCCGCCCTCGTCCTCACGAGCGGGCTCATCGCTCTTCTCGCCGCCCTCTTCGGCGGCGATCTCGCCGCCCGGGGCACCGGCGAGCTGAAGGTCCCCGCCGCCGGAGCCACCACCGTCCTGCGCACGGCCGTCCTCGCCGCCCTCGCGGTCCACCTCGGCGAACTCGCCGGTGCCCGGCTGGCACCCCCCGGCGCCCTGCCGCGCGGCTGGTCGCTGTACGCCGCACTCGCCGGAGCGGCCGGTTCGGCCGGCCAGATCGCCGTCCTGGCCGAGGTCAGCGCCATCGACATGACCACCGCGTACGGCACCCGGGACGGCCGGCTCCTCCTCATCACCGCCAACGGCTTCCTCGCCGCCGCCGGCTGTGCCGCCCTGCGCCGCCCCGGGCTCGCGCTCCTCCCGCTGACCGCCGTCGTCGCGGCGGAGTCGGTGCGCGCCCACCCGGAGCAGTACACCCCCGAGATCGGCACCGCGCTGACCGCCGTCCATCTGCCGGCCGCGTCCCTGTGGGCGGGCGGACTCCTCTACGCCCTGCGCCTGATGTGGCTCCACCGCGCCGACCGCCCGGCGGCCCTCGCCGCCCTGGCCCGCTACGCCCGCCCCGCCGCCTGGCTGCTGGCCGCCCTCGCCCTCACCGGCACCGCCTCCACGCTGCGCAAGCTCCCCGCCGATGTGGTCCTCACCTCGGCGTACGGCAGGGTGCTGATCGTCAAGCTGCTGCTGGTCGCCCTCGCCTGCGCGCTGGCCCTGGCCGCCCGCCGCCGGATGCTCCGAGGCCGGCCGGACGCCCGGAACCCGGCCCGCGCCGAACTCGCCGTACTGGCCGTGATCGTCGCCGTCTCGGCGGTCATGACGGTGGTGCCGGACCCGCACTGGGTGAGCGCACGACTGGGCATTCGCTGATCGGCCCTGGTGAGCCCGTTACGGCGACTACTGTTGTGCGGATGACAACCGAAGCGATCGGCGGGCGACCGCCGAGGGGGCGCCCACGGACGGTCACGCGCAAGGCGGTCATCGAGGCCGGTATCGCCCTGACCCTGGACGAGGTCACCGTGCAGGCGGTGGCCGAGAGCTTAGGCGTCACCCGGGTCGCCCTCTACAAACACGTGCCGTCCCAGGCATCACTGCGACTCCTGGTCGCGGAGGGCATCCTGGAACGCTGGAGCCCCCCGGACACCGACGGCGAATCGGTCGAGGACTTCCTGCTGGCGCTCGCGGTGTCGCTGCGCGCGCTGGTGACGGACCACCCGGGGATCGCGGGCTATCTCTCCCAGCTCCAGTCGGGCTCGCGGGTGAGCATGGCCCGCTTCGAACAGACCCATCTGCGTCTGGTGCGGCTGGGACTCGAACCGTGGCAGGCGTCGTGGATGGCGTCCACGGTGGCCCAGCAGGCGATCGCCGCGACGGCGGTCTTCGGCACCCCGGCCTCCCGCACCCAGCGGACGGAGGTGCTGGCCCAGATGACGCCGGAGTTCTCGGTCTTCCCCATCAAGCACGTCCACGCCCGGGAGCTGGGTGACGATGCGGTGTTCCTCTGGACGATGCGGGGCCTGGTACGCGGCTGTCTGGCGTCCCTGACGGACGACGACCCGCGCCCGGCGGGAGCCCCACGCACGGGCGGACCCGGAATCCCGGACCCGCCCGCGCCGACGGCTCTCAGAGCCGAGAGCCGGCCGCCAGTGTGGTGAAGTCGGCCCAGGCACTCGGGGACACGGTGAGCGGGGTGCGCTCGGTGTCCTTGGAGTCCCGGACCAGAACGGCTGCGGTTCTCACCGAGATTTCGACGCAGTCGCCGCCGCCGCCATCGCTGTGGCTGCTCTTGAACCAGGCGGCGACCTCGACGCAGTTGCCGCCGCCGTCGTTGCTGTAGCTGCTCTTGCGCCAGATCAGTGTCACCGCACCTCCGCCGCGAGTGTGGTGAAGTCGGCCCAGGCGTGGGGGGATACGACGAGAGGTGTCCGCCGTGTGTCCTTGGAGTCCCGGATCAGGACGGCATCGGCTCTCAGGGCAATTTCGACGCAGTCGCCGCCCCCGCCGCCGCTGTAGCTGCTCTTGAACCAGACCAGTTCCGTGGTGCCCATCATGCTCCTCGCATCTGCTCCAGCAGGCTCGTGGTGGCCTGACGGCTCAGAGCCTGTGAGCGCATCTTGCCATAGCGCTGGAGCATGGCGCTGGCAGCTTTGGGATCGGTGATCAGCATGCTGCTGTCATGGGCTTCGACGTAGCCGATCCAGCGGTGCTCGTCCGTCTCGGCAAGTCGCATCGGCCCCTCGAATCCCGAATGATCCGCCTGGCGCAGGGGCATCACCTGGATCTCCACATTGCGGAGACCGCCCATGGCGAGCAGATTGTCCAGAAGAGCCTTGGTGATCTCGGCACCACCCAGACCACGTTCCAGCAGGGCTTGCTCGATGATGAAGCTGAAGGCGGTGTTCGGCAACTCGGTCATCAGCTGTTGCCTGGCCAACCGCCCTGCCACCTGCTGTTCGAACTGCTCCTCCGTCAGGTGCGGAAGCCGTCGCTCGAACACCGCCCGGATGTAGGCCTCCGGCTGGAGCAACCCCGGAATGACACTGCACTCGTACGCGTACAGCGAGATCGCCTCTTCCTCGATCCCCGCCCACTGCTGAAACCAGGACGCCAGCCCCGCCTTCCGTGTCAGGCTCCGTGCCGCCGCCACCAGCACCCGTGCCGCCACCGGGCCCAACACCGCTTCCGACCGGTCCAGAAGAGCCCTCGGCGGGAAACGTTTGCCCTGCTCGATCTTGGCGATGTACGCCACCGAGTACCGCACCCGGGGAGCGAACTGCTCCTGGGTCAGCCGGGCTTCGTCCCGCAGGGCCTTCAGCACCGCGCCGAAGGTTCTGAGACTGTCCGACAGTTCGGCTTCGCCGACGCTCCCTGTCCCGGCTCCGTTCTCCGCCGCCATAGCAGCCCGCCCGCCTTTCGTACCCGTACCCGACTTGTGCCGCTCGGTACAACGCCGACGGCCACCATGGTCACGGGCAGTGACCCACCCAGTCCAGGGAGTCAACCAGTACAAGGAAATCTGTATGGGTTGCGCCCCCACCGACCTGCGGCTCTTCGGGCCCCCCGGCCCGCCGCCGCCCGGCTGTCACCCTCAGGGGACCACTCCCGCACGGATGTGCGTCACACCGCGCGGAATTCCTCGCTCCGGAGGCTCCGTACGGCCTCCCGACCCGCCACCGGGACACCGCCGCCTGTATCGGGAACGTCCCTGTTCACCGGGGGGACGTTCCCGGAATCTGCTCTCATGACCTCCCCTCACACCTCCGCGCTGACCCCCGCCACCTTCACCCAGCGTTTCTCCGCGACCCGGCGCGGCGCCCGTCTGGCGCGGCTGCTCGCCACCCATCAGCTCATCGAGTGGGGCCACCCGCGCGGGACGGAGTTCTCCGACGCGGTCACGCTGGTGGTCGCCGAGCTGGCCTCGAACGCGGTGCTGCACGGCCACGTGCCCGGACGGGACTTCGCGCTCCACCTCTCCTGCGACGACGGACGCGGCGTCGTCCGCGTCGAGGTCTCCGACGCCCACCCCGCCCAGCCGGCCCGCGTCACCCCCCGCTCGGACGACGCCCACGGCCGCGGCATGGTCCTGGTCGACGCCCTCGCCACCCGCTGGGGTGTGGCGGACCGGGTGGGCCCGGGAAAGACGGTCTGGGCCGAGTGCGCCCACCGGCCCGCTCCCCGTGACTGAACCCTCCGCTCACCGCACCACCGCGGTACGCACCCCCAGGGCAACCAGCACCGCGCCCGCCGCGCGGGCCATCGCACGCCGGAACCGGGGTGTGTCGATGACGGTCCGCGCGGCGGAGACCACCGACGTCCAGAAGAGGAGCCAGGTGACGACGACACCCACATGCGCGACCGCGAGCACGGCGATCTGCGGTGCGACGGGGTGGCTGGAGGTCAGGAACTGCGGCACCAGCGTCAGATAGACCGAGGCGGCCTTCGGGTTGAGCACATCGGACCAGAACCCCTGCCCGTATCCCCCGAGCCGTCCCCACGGCAGCCGCGGCCGCCCCCGCGTGTTCGGCGTCTCACTCCGGCGCGCGGAACGCCAGGTGGTCACGCCCAGCCAGACGAGATAGAGGGCGCCCAGCAGCTTCACCACCGTCAGTGCCTGAGCCGACGACATGACCAGCGCCGACACCCCGACGGCGGCGAAGGCCGCGTGCACCAGGAGCCCGGTCGCCGTACCAAGGGTGACGAGCACTCCATCGGCCCGGGAGCCGGCGATCACCCGCTGGGTGACGAGGGTGAAGCTGGCGCCCGGGATCAGGGTGAGAGGGACGACCGCGACGACGAAGCCGAGCAACTGCTGCCACTGCACACGCGTGAGCCTAGGCAATGGGGCGGGAAAGGGGCAGCCCGCCGCCGCGGGTGATGGGCGCTCCCCTGGGCCGGACCGGGGCGTGGGGAGGGGACTCCGCCGCAGTCGGCGGAAACTGTTTCGTCGAGCCATGGAACCGGCCGGCCCCTGCGGACACTTGTCGGTGTGGACTCGCAAACGTGCTCCGCAACACCGCCCGCTCCGCCCGCCGGCACCGTGTGGCGATGTCATGTCTGTCGCCGACGGAGCCGATGCCCGATTTCTCCGAGGCGCTGGTCGGGCAGATGGTCGACGCCCAGAGACTCGCTGCGGCGACCAGGGCGCTGAAGCGCCTGAAGCGGGGTGAGCGTGAACCGCGACATGGGCGCCGCACTCGTCCACGACGCGCGCACCGCCATGCCCGACCCGTTCATCTCTCTCGGCAACGGCTACTGCTACAAGTTCCCCAGGGCCGGCTACCCGACCGGCGGCAACTGGAACGACAAGGCGGACTACATCCAGATGTAGCGCGCACGAGCCATCCGCCGCTCCCCACGGTGCGGCGGGTGGCTCTCCATGCGGAAGAGCCACCCGCCGGTGCCCCACCCGTGTTGTCGCCCGCGACCGAGCGGGCCGTTCCCAGGCACCACGGAGAGGAGGTCTCTTCGCCGGCTCCTCGATGCGTGCCTCTTCTACACGGTCTCGCGCCGGATCAGCCGCAGGAGCTGTGGGGGGTCGGTCAGATCCGCGATGACATCATCCGCTCCCGCGTGGGCCAGGGCGGCTGCCGAGGTCGTTCCGGAGGCAACGCCGACCACTCTGGCTCCGCCTTCGCGTCCTGTGCGGACGTCCTCCAGCGAGTCCCCGACGATGACGGTATTGCTTCGGTCGAAGCTGTGGCCGTACGCGGCCCCGGCCCGCTGCTGCGCGACGCCCACCAGAGCCGGCCGATGAGGATCGTCCGATGCGTACCCGCCGACCGCCGGGTCGACCAGGTCGATCAGGCCGAATGCCGAGAGTTTGATTTCTGCGCTGGCCTGAAGATTTCCGGTGACGACGGACGGCAGAAGATGGGGAGACCTCCGCACGGCGGTGAGCGACTCGGCCGCACCGGGGAGCAGCAGTCCATCCGCCGGCATTCTCTCCCGGTGCCGCTCCAACTCCCCAGGCATGAGGCCGATGATCCGCCGGGCGAATGCTTGCACCCGGTCCCCGGGGACGCCGTTCACGGTGAGGAGTTCCTTCACCGCGACCGGCATGGTGACGCCTGTCCCCTTTGCCGGAAGCCGCTCCGGAGCGTGCCCCACCACCCGTTCGAAGACGGTGCGGTAGACGAGCCGATCGATGTCGCCGACGTAGAGAAGAGTCCGGTCGATGTCCCACAGGACCAGGATCATGCCGCCGCACGCCCTTTCATGATGGATTCGCCGCGTTCGAGGAGGTCGCGTGCCGCAGGGGAGCCCTCGAACCGACGGACCTCCGCAAGCATGGAGCGGAGATGATCGTCCAGACGGGCGGAGTGCACGCCGGCCACGAGACTGAGGACTTCCTGGGCGATGCCCCATCCGGCGTCGGGGTTCTTCGTCTGCATGTGGGCGGTTGCCGCTCGGGAGAGGAACTGGGCGGTCGTACGGATCTCCTCCTGGCTCAGCTCATGACGAGCGGCGTCGAACGACTCCGCCGCTTCGCTGGGCCGACCGAGGTCGAGCAGGCAGCTTGCCGTCTGACCGAGGATCTCGCCCGGCTTGATCCAGTACAGCCAGTCCGGATCGTCTTCCCCACGGCCCTGTGCACACAGCACCCTGGCTTCCTCAAGGGCCGCTCGGGCGGCCGCCTCCTCGCGCAGCCGTGCGTGGCCTCGGGCCTGCCGGGTCAGCAGCATCGCCTGGAGGGCCGGAGCGTCGCGGTCACTGATACCCAGCCGCGCGGCCCTGGCGGCGGTGATCGCGTCCCGTGGATCTCCGGCGGAGTACCCATGGATGCACAGGAAGGAGAGAGCCGCTGCGGTAAGGCGGGAGTCCCCGGAGGCGTGGGCTGCCCGCAGCGCGGCGAGGAACAGACGCTGCGCCTTCGCGTGGTTGCCGCCGTCGAACATGTACCAGCCGGCCTGCGTTGCCGCGTCCGCGGTCGCCGCCGCCAGCCGGCGTCCCCGGGCCTCGTCGTACGAACCGTGCTTCAGCAGTCTGACGAGGATCTTCAGGTGTCCCAGCGAAGTCGCGGCCAGACTGCCGCTGCCGCTGCTGGCGTCCATGTGCCGGAGAGCGTCGGTCGTCGCCTCCAGAGAAGTAATCAGCGGGATGGTGACTCTGGCGCCGTTCGGAGGCATCGAGGCCATGGCCTCAGGGGCCGCGATGGTGGATTGCAGCACGTACTGCGTCAGGCCGGCCCCGCTGAGCGCCAGCATCCCACGGCGTTTCATGACACCTCCGACAGCGAACTCAAGTGAGCTCACCATACGGTCGGCGTTCCACGGCAGAGCAGGGTCGAGAGGTCCGTTCGACATCCCCCGGTCCGGTTCACCGAACGGGGCCAACAGCAGGGGACGAAGGTCTGCGGGAAACCCGAGGCCGTTGAGGAAGTCGATGATGGCCTCGCCTCCCCCCAGGTGCTTACGGCCTCGTTCCAGATCCGAGATGAACGACTGGGTGAGGCCCGTCAGAGAGCGGACGGCCATCTGAGAGAGGCCGGACCGCCTGCGCAGCAGCCGCAGTAACTCACCGAAATCCCAGGCGGACAGAGCTTTGTGGACCTGCTCATCACGCCATGCCCGGTCGGGAATCCGCGCGATGTCGCCGCCCCGGGCACAAGGAGCGCACAGAGGACCGGGGTTGTACTGGCTCAACCCGTGACCGCACGTGCCGCACAAACGAAACGACGACTTCAAGAGCGGTCCTTCCCGCACTGCCTCACCCCGACCAACCGTCCGCACCAGGCTAGGCGCAGGCCGGTATCGCTGGAGCGATATCTCTCCAGCGGTCCCTTTGAACCCGCGCGACCTCAAGACTCCTCCCATGGCTCACCGCACACGCCGTCCGGAAGCACCACGATTCCGAGTCCGAGGGAGGGGACACCGCTGCGGCGATGAGCACGCCTCGTGACCCACAGGAGACCGCACGACCCGGCGCGGCGCATCCCGGCCGGCCCCTGTCGTTCACCGGGGAAGACCGACGACCGCCGATAGCGTCCCGGCGTGTGGGCACCGACGGTGCCTCGCCGGGCGGTCTCCCCGCCCCGAACATGCACGAACGAAGGACACCCCTCATGAACCACACGACGGTCGACCCCGACGAGGCCGCACGACTGCGCAACGAGGTCGTGGGCCGGTTGGTCGCGGACGGCGCGATCTCCTCCCCGGAGGTCGAGGCCGCGATGCGGAAGGTCCCCCGCCACGCGTTCGCTCCCGAGGCGACACTGGAGAAGGCGTACGCGCCGTACGCGGCCGTCATCACCAAGACGGACGAGCACGGCGTCCAGCTCAGCTCGGTCTCCGCGCCGCAGATTCAAGCGATGATGCTGGAGCAGGCCCGGGTCCGCCCCGGGATGCGGGTGCTGGAGATCGGCTCGGGCGGTCTGAACGCGGCCTACCTCGCCGAGCTGGTCGGGGAAGCCGGTGACGTGGTCACCGTGGACATCGACCCCACCGTCACGGACCGGGCCCGCAGGCTGCTGGACGAGCACGGCTACGGCCGGGTCCGAGTGGTCTGCGTCGACGCGGCGGAGCCCTTGGACGGCCTCGGCACGTTCGACCTCGTCATGGTGACCGTCGGCGCATGGGACATCCCGCCCGCGTGGACCGGGCGGCTCACCCCCGGCGGACGCCTGGTGGTACCGCTGCGGATGCGCGGGCTCACCCGGTCCGTGACCTTCGTCCGCGTCGACGATCACATGGAGAGCGAGTCCGCGTTCGTCTGCGGCTTCGTCCCCATGCAGGGCTCGACCGCGCACCGGGAGGAACTGCTGCTCGTCGCCGGGACCCCCGAGATCGGGCTGCGGTTCGACGACGGACTGCCAGCCGATCCGAGCCTGCTCGACAACGCCGTCACCACACCCCGGGTGGAGCTGTGGACCGGGGTCGAGGTCGGTCGCGGCGAACTCGTCGACACCCTCCAGATGCACCTGGCGATCACACTGCCCGGCTTCTGCGTCATGACGGTCGACCCCGACCTGGACACCGGGATCGTCGCTCCTTCGAACAAGTCCTTCTCCCTGGCGGCGGTGGACGGCGCCGACTTCGCCTATCTCACCGTCCGCCGGACCGAGGACGACCGGGGTGTCGAGTACGGCGTCCACGCTCTCGGCCCCACGGCCTCCGGCTTCGCCAAGATCGTCGCGGACCACGTCCGTGACTGGGCCCGCGACCGGCGCGGCGGCCCCAACCCGGTCATCCGCGTCCATCCGGCCGGCACTCCCGACGAGCAGATCCCGGCCGACCGGGTCATCGACAAGGTGCACAGCCGGATCTCACTCGCCTGGCCTCCGGCATAGCCGCGGGAGACCAGGTCGTCCCGCACCATCCCAGAAGAAAAGGAAGGGCACGGCATGACCAACGCCACCCTGGCCCAGGCCGAACCGCCTCTGGCCTTCGAAGAGGACGATTTCGCCCCGCTCGACGTGCGGGTCGTCGTCGCGGAACACCCGTACGGCAAGCTCATGTGCTCCACCGGTGACGGCTGCGGACCGACGTGCCAGGGCGGGGCCTCCGCCTGCAACTCGTTCGTGGAGGACTCCGCCTGATCAGGCGCTTTCGGTGGATCGGACCGGCCTCGGTCCGGTCCACCGAACCGCTTCCTGCATCCGCGCCGACCGAAGGGGTTCCTCTCCATGACCGCCAACACCGAGGTCGGATACCGCTGGCAGGGCGTGGCTCTGCTCCGCGCGACCACGAGCACGGGCGTTGTCGACCTGCCCCGCGCACTGGACCTGGACAACACCGTGCTCCTCCGAGACTGGCTCGCCCGGACCTGGCAGCGCGATGACGTACGGGAGGCGCTGCGACTCGCCGCGCCGGTGCTGTGCGAGACCGTCGAAGCCGCCGTCCAGGGACAACAGACCCAGCCCCGGAAGATCCGCCGGGCCGTGCTCTCGGTCGCCTCCTACCTTCTGCGCTGGCAGCACCGCCCCACCCCCTTTGGGCTGTTCGCCGGTACGGCCCCACTCCTCGTCGGGTCGGAGCCCTCGGTCCGATGGGGTACGAAACCGACTGCGACCGTACGAGCGGATGCCGAGTGGCTCACTGAGATCATCCAGCGCCTCCAGGCCAGCTCCGGGCTCCGTGACCGGCTGCCCGTGATCGCCCATGCGCCGGTTCAGATTCGTGATGACCGGCTCGTCGCCCCCGGCCGGCCCGCCGACGCCCATGCGACGCACCTGGCGCCGGAAGAGATAGCCGTATGGAACACACGCTCGCTCGCAGCCGCGATGGACGCGGCTCGGGCACCCATCCCGTACGGGGATCTGCGTGCCCAGCTTCGTATCCGGTTCCCACGGGCCGCCATCGAACAGATCGACACTCTGCTCCAGGAACTCGTCTCGCACCACCTCCTCATCACGAGCCTGTGGGCACCCATGACCACCGTCGACGCCTTCGGCCACCTCTGCACCGAGCTGGGGAAGGCGGACGCGGAGACGGCGGACGGGGTCGGGGACCTGGTGCGGGAGCTGTACGCGATTCACCAGGAGCTGTCCGGGGTGCGGTTTGACCGTACGACGCTCGGTGCCACGGTCGAGCGGATGCGAGCGGTCTCCTCAATCACCGCGACCCCGGTTCTCGTCGACACGGCCCTTGACTGCGAGGTCAGGATCCCCCAGCCGGTGGTGGACGAGGCGCAGCGCGCCGTCGCGGCGCTGTACCGCATCACCCCGCAGCCGTACGGCTACCAGCACTGGCGCGACTACCACCACGAGTTCCTGGCCGAGTACGGCACCGGAACGCTTGTCCCCGTTCTGGACCTGGTGTCGGACACGGGCCTCGGCTTTCCCGCCGGCTACACCGGATCCGTCCGCGAACGGCCGGCGAGGCACCTGACGGACCAGGATGGAATCCTTCTTTCCCTGGCTCAGGAAACCGTTATGGCGGGTCGCGACGAAGTGGTCCTTACCGACACCGTGATCGCTGCCCTGGCCCAGGCTGCGGGCACCGACGACAGGACGCTCGTCCCTCGGGTGGAGGTCGCCTTCGAGATCCACTCCGCATCTACTGCGGCACTCGCGCAGGGAGCCTTCCAGGTCCTGATCACCGGCGTGCCGAGACCGGGCAGCAGCATGGCCGGCCGTTTCGCTCACCTGCTTCCAGCGGAGCACCGGGACGCGCTGGCCGCCACGTACACGGACAACACCGGCGGGGTCGCCGCGCAGCTCAGTTTCGCTCCCCGCCGACGGCGCAACGAGAACGTCGTCCGCGTCCCGCGCCTGCTCTCCCACGTCATCCCGCTTGCTGAGCACCGCGAGCCGGACGACGGTGCGACCCCTCTCACCGATCTCGCCGTCACCGCCGATGACCGCGGCTTCCGCCTCGTCCAGGTCTCCACCGGCGGGCCGATCACCGTACGGGTGCCGCACGCCCTCGAAGCGGCGCTCCAGACCCCACCGCTGGCCCGGTTCCTCGCCGAGATCGCCACCGCCCGGCACGCCGTCTACAAGCCGTTCGACTACGGGGCCGCTGCCCGCCTGCCGTACTTGCCCCGGGTGCGCTACCGACGCACCATCCTCACCCCAGCCCGCTGGTTGCTTGATGCCCAGGATCTTCCCGACCGGACGGCCACGGTGAAGGAATGGGACCGCGCCCTCGACGCCTGGCGGGACCGGCTCCGCGTCCCGGAACGCGTCATCATGGCCGAACACGACCAGCGCCTCCTGCTGGACCTGACCCACAGCGTCCACCGCCACATCCTCCGCACGCACCTCAACGGAGCCGGTCGCCTGGTCCTGCGCGAAGCACCGGACACCGACGCCCATGGTTGGCTCGGCCGCGCCCACGAGATCTGGCTGTCGCTTCACTCCACCCATAGGGACGACGGCGATGCCGAGCGCTCCGCACTGACCTCGACCGTCCTCGTCGACAGGGGAGAACTCGACTTACCCGGCGCCGGTACAGTCCTGCGCGCCCAGCTCCATGCCCACCCACGGCGCCAGGACGAGATCCTCGACCGGCACCTGTCCGGCCTCCTCGAACGCTTCGGTGCCACCCCGCCGATGTGGTGGTTCACCCGCCACCATGACTCCTCCTCGTACCTGGGGTTGGTCCTCCACATCGAACCCGGCACGTACGGCACGGCGGCCGAACACGTCCAGGCGTGGTCCCGCTCTCTCCACGAGAAGGCGATGGCCTCCAAACTCACCCTGACCGACTTCCGTCCACGCCCGGGTGAGTACGGGCATGGGCCGGCGCTGGCCGCCGCGCACCGGCTCTTCGCCGCCGACTCAGCGGCAGCCCTCGCCCAGATCCGACTCACTGACCAGAACCCCAACTACTCACCCCAAGCCCTGGCAGCGGCCAGCATCCTCGACCTCGTACGACACATTGCCCCCAGCCCCGAAGAGGGGGAGGACTGGCTGATCGAACAGACACCTCAGGGAAGCGGGCGACTGGACCGGCACCTGTGCGAACAGACCCTCGGCTTCGCCACCCTGGGCGACCGGGCCGCGCGCACAGCTTTCCCGGGCGGCACCGGGGTCACGGAGGCATGGGCCACCCGTGCCACCGCCGTCCGCGACTACTGGCGAGCCCTGACCGGCCAGCGCGCCCCACTGACCACAGCCCGCTCGCTGATCCACCAGCACCACGCCCGCGCCCTCGGACCGGATCCCACCACCGAAGCCGCCACGCTACGACTCGCCCGAACCGCAGCCCTGCACCACCAGCACCGGAGGGGAACGTGATGACCGCCCCGGCGCCCGAACTCCTCCAGTGGCTCACCGACCGCCTGGCCGACCCCGTCCCGCCGCCCGCGGACGAGCCCTGGCGAGCCCAGTCCCTCGCCGAAGGAGCAGCGGGAATCGCCCTCCTCCACATCGAACGCGCCCGCCTCGGCCTGGCACCCTGGAAGCACGCCCATCGCTGGATCACCCAAGCGGTGGCCGGAGAGGTCAGCGCAGCCGACACCACCGGCCTCTTCCTCGGGGCGCCGGCCGTTGCCTTCCTCCTCAGCACCACACCCCCGTCGGCCGAGCACCTCTACGCCGACGCGCGGGCCACCCTGCACCGGCACATCACGGAGCTCGCCCACCGCCGGACCGACGCGGCGCTCTCACGAATCCACCACGAAGGCCCGGTCTCGTTCGCGGAGTACGACGTCTTCTACGGCCTCTCGGGAATCGGCGCCTACCTCTTGCGCACCGACCCTGGGGGTGCGGCCCTGGAACGAGTCCTCGGCTGCCTGGTCGCTCTGACCCGTCCGCTCGACGAAGACCACCGTGGCCTCCCCGGCTGGTGGGTCGATCATGGCCCGAACCGTGAGCACTCCGCCGATTTTCCCGGCGGGCACGGCAACCTCGGTGTCGCCCACGGCATCACCGGCCCGCTGCTCCTCCTCGCCCAGGCTCTCCGCCGGGGCGTCACTGTCCCCGGCCAGCCCGAAGCCATCCGTACGATCTGCGACCACCTCGACACCTGGCAGCAGCAGGGTGAAACGGGCCCCTGGTGGCCGGAGCACCTCACCCGCCACGACCTCGCCACCGGCCGCCCCCACCAGCCCGGCCCCGCCCGTCCGAGCTGGTGCTACGGCACCACCGGCATCGCCCGCGCCGGCCAGCTCGCGGGCATCGCCTTGAACGACGCCAAACTTCAGGCTGTCCATGAAGACGCTCTCCACCGGGCGCTGACCGACCCCACCCAGCTCGCGAGCATCACGGACAACGGTCTCTGCCACGGATGGGCCGGCGTCTACCAAACAGCTGTCCGGGCAGCCCACGACGCGCACGACCCCCGTCTCCGCACTCTGCCCGCTCTCCTCGGCACCGCCTTCCGGGATCGTGCGCACCCCGCCGGAGGCCGGAACCCAGGCTTTCTGAACGGCGACGCGGGTACGGCGCTCGCCCTGACCACCCTTACCGCGCAGCAGACCCCGACCTCGGGATGGGACGCATGTCTTCTGATCGACTGACCCGGACCGATCCGTCCCAGGCCGCGGAAGCGGTCCTCGACGTGCTGGCCGGGACCGCGGTCTCCGAGGCCGCCCGCACAGCGGAGATGGATCCGTCCGACCTCACCGACGCGGTCGAGCTCTTCCGGCACGCGGGGACCGAGGCCCTCCGGAGCAGCTCGACCGACTCCGAGTGGTGGCAGGTGAACCTCCACTTCGCCGAGTGGCGGATGGCCGAGTTCCACTTCCTGGCCGTGATCATGCCCCTCCTGCGCGCCGCTGAGGCCGCAGGGGACATCGACGGCTGGTGGTACACGCGCAAACACCCCTGCTGGCGCCTCCGTATTCGGCTCTCCACGAAGCCGACGGCAAGGGCCGCACTGACGGAAGGCTTCGACCGGCTCACCGCCCCGGCCCAGGGCTTCCTCGAACGGTGGTGGACCGGCATCTATGAGCCGGAGACCACGGCCTTCGGCGGTCCTGCGGGCATGATGGCCGCACACCGACTGTTCGTCGCGGACAGCCGGGAGATCCCCCGCATCGACGACCGTCAGGACGTCCCCCTCGGCCGCCGCGAACTGTCCTTTCTCCTCTGCACCCTGATGATGCGCGCCGCCGGCCTCGAATGGTACGAACAGGCCGACGTCTGGCACCGCGTCATCACCGACGAACACCGCACCCCGGTCAACCCCATGTCCCCGGAGAAGCTCGAAGTCATCTCGGAGGCCATCGGAACCCTCCTACGAGCCGACCACGACAGCCTGCTGCGCCCCGGCGGGCCACTCGAACCCGTCAAGGAATGGGCCGCCGCCTTCGGGGAGACCGGCCGATCGCTCGCCGAAGCCGTCCGGCTCGGCACACTCGACCGAGGGCTGCGCCGGATTCTCAGCCTCCACGTGATCTTCCACTGGAACCGGATGGGGCTGACCATGCACTCCCAGGGCGTCCTGGCGCTGACCGCCCGCACTGTGATCCTGGGCCAATCACAGGATTCATCCCGGCCTCCGAAGACCTCTTCCGGAGAGTGAGGGCGTCGCCGCCCGGAGCTGGCCGTGAGGGCTCATGGTCCGGATCTAGGACCTAGGATCCTGGATCTAGGAACTACTACTGCGGGGCGCGAGCGCCCCCACACCTGCCCACCGTCTGGTTCCCTGCTCAGGGAGACGGCCAAGGCTCCTGGACGAACGCTGAAACGGATTGGACTGGCCGGACTCACTTCGTCCGGAAAGGCGGCGCATGCCGCCCTGATCTGCTCTACTGTCAGCCCGTCCTCGCCCGCGCGGGCAAACGCAGCAAACAGTGTGTTCGCCAGCCGGAACAAGACCGCGTCATCGATAGCCGTGTCAGCCCGGCGCGCAAGGATGGCGACAATCTGCCCAAACACAGAAGCGACGGCCTGCTCGGCCGCCACGGTATCCAGTCCAAACTGCTTGTCCGTCACTGAACCGCCCCTGGTTGTGTCCTGACTCCAGAGTTGAGGTTCCACCCCGATTTACCTGGGGGAGGTGTAACGATCACGGTCATGCCAGGGCTGTGGTCGATGCCGAGGTCGTGGTGCTCAATCCAGGCAGGGTCTGCGTACACCCAAGGGTGACCTGTTGGTCAGGGTGGTGTGCGAGTCCGAGCTCGAACCGAGCGGCGGTACCGAGCTCTTCGGCCAAGACCTTCGAGTCTCAGGAGACTGCAGCAACCGACACCTTCAGGGCCGCACCAGAAGGGGCATCCCAGGGCCGATCCAGGGACTTTCCGCCGTGCGGGCAGGGAAGGCCCTGACAGCGCTGAAATGCGGAAAAGCGCTGGTCAGGCCCCACCCGTCACGACACGCTCAGCACTCGATGATGTTCACCGCGAGCCCGCCCCGCGCCGTCTCCTTGTACTTCACCGACATGTCCGCCCCGGTCTCCTTCATGGTCTTGATGACCTTGTCGAGGGAGACCTTGTGGCTGCCGTCGCCGCGCATCGCCATCTTCGCCGCCGTGACGGCCTTCACCGCCGCCATTCCGTTGCGCTCGATGCACGGGATCTGGACCAGGCCGCCGACCGGGTCGCAGGTCAGGCCGAGGTTGTGTTCCATGCCGATCTCGGCCGCGTTCTCGACCTGCTCGGGGGTGCCGCCCAGGACCTCGGCGAGGGCGCCGGCCGCCATGGAGCAGGCGGAGCCGACCTCGCCCTGGCAGCCGACCTCGGCGCCGGAGATGGAGGCGTTCTCCTTGAAGAGCATGCCGATCGCGCCGGCCGAGAGCATGAAGCGGACCACGCCCTCGTCGTCCGCGCCGGGGACGAAGTTCATGTAGTAGTGCAGCACCGCCGGGATGATGCCCGCGGCGCCGTTGGTGGGGGCGGTCACGACCCGGCCGCCCGCCGCGTTCTCCTCGTTCACGGCCATGGCGTAGAGGGTGATCCACTCCATCGCGCGGGCCAGCGGATCGCCCTCGGCGCGGAGCTGGCGGGCGGAGTTGGCGGCGCGGCGGCGGACCTTGAGGCCGCCGGGGAGGATGCCCTCGCGGGACATGCCCCGGGAGACACACGCCTGCATGACCCGCCAGATCTCCAGCAGACCGGTGCGGATCTCGTCCTCGGTGCGCCAGGCGCGCTCGTTCTCCAGCATCAGCGCGGAGATCGAGAGCCCGGTCTCACGGGTCAGCCGGAGCAGCTCGTCACCGGTGCGGAAAGGATACTTCAGGACGGTGTCGTCGAGCTTGATCCGGTCCTCGCCCACCGCGTCCTCGTCGACGACGAAGCCGCCGCCGACCGAGTAGTACGTCTTCTCCAGGACCGTGGCGCCCTCGGTGTCGTACGCGAGGACGGTCATGCCGTTGGCGTGGTACGGCAGTGTCTCGCGGCGGTGCAGGATCAGATCGCTGTCGAAGTCGAAGTCGATCTCATGGGTGCCGAGGAGGCTGAGGCGCCCCGAGGACTTGATCTTCTCCACCTGGTCGTCGGCGCCCTCCACGTCGACCGTCCGGGGCGAGCTGCCCTCCAGACCGAGGAGTACGGCCTTGGGGGTGCCGTGGCCGTGGCCGGTCGCGCCGAGGGAGCCGTACAGCTCGGCCCGGACGGAGGCGGTCCGCTCCAGCAGTCCTTCGTTCTTCAGCCGGCGGGCGAACATCCGGGCGGCGCGCATCGGGCCGACCGTGTGCGAGCTGGAGGGGCCGATGCCGATCGAGAACAGGTCGAAGACCGAGATGGCCACGGGGGGACTCCTAGGGGTTGGTAGACGCCGTTGTCTGCCGGGGTGGTGCAGATCGAGCGGGACGGACGGGGTGGGGCGGGGGGACGGGCGGGGGCACCGCGCTCACCTTCCAGTGTGCGTGGTGCCCCCGGAATCGCCGTGGAGGGCCGGCCCGGGTCGCGGGCCGGCCCCCTCGGTCCTACAGCCCCGGGTACAGCGGGTGCTTCGCGGCCAGCGCGGACACGCGGGCGCTCAGCGCCTCGGTGTCGTACGACGGCTTCAGCGCCTCGGCGATGATGTCGGCGACCTCGCGGAAGTCGTCCTCACCGAAGCCGCGGGTGGCCAGCGCCGGGGTGCCGATCCGCAGGCCCGAGGTGACCATCGGGGGCCTCGGGTCGTTCGGGACGGCGTTGCGGTTGACCGTGATGCCCACCTCGTGGAGGCGGTCCTCGGCCTGCTGGCCGTCCAGCTCGGACTCGCGCAGGTCGACGAGGACCAGGTGGACATCCGTACCGCCGGAGAGCACGGAGACACCGTGCTCCGTGACATCGTCCCGCACCAGGCGCTCGGCGAGGATACGGGCGCCGTCCAGGGTGCGCTGCTGGCGCTCCTTGAAGTCCTCGGTCGCGGCGATCTTGAAGGAGACCGCCTTGCCCGCGATGACATGCTCCAGCGGGCCGCCCTGCTGACCGGGGAAGACCGCGGAGTTGATCTTCTTGGCCAGCTCCTGGGTCGAGAGGATCACTCCGCCCCGGGGGCCGCCCAGCGTCTTGTGGGTGGTCGTGGTCACGACATGGGCGTGCGGCACCGGGTTGGGGTGCAGACCCGCCGCGACCAGGCCCGCGAAGTGGGCCATGTCGACCATCAGATAGGCGCCGACCTCGTCCGCGATCCGGCGGAAGGCGGCGAAGTCCAGCCGGCGCGGGTAGGCGGACCAGCCGGCCACGATCAGCTTCGGACGGGACTCCTTGGCGAGCTTCTCGACCTCGGCCATGTCGACCTGGCCGGTGGCCTCGTCCACGTGGTACGCGACGACGTCGTAGAGCTTGCCCGAGAAGTTGATCTTCATGCCATGGGTGAGGTGCCCGCCGTGCGCGAGGTTCAGACCCATGATGGTGTCGCCGGGCTTGAGCAGGGCGAACATCGCCGCCGCGTTCGCCTGGGCACCCGAGTGGGGCTGCACATTGGCGTGCTCGGCGCCGAAGAGCGCCTTCACCCGGTCGATCGCGATCTGCTCGACCACGTCGACGTGCTCACAGCCGCCGTAGTAGCGGCGCCCGGGGTAGCCCTCGGCGTACTTGTTGGTGAGGACCGAGCCCTGGGCCTCCATGACCGCGACCGGAGCGAAGTTCTCCGAGGCGATCATTTCCAGGGTGGACTGCTGACGGTGGAGCTCGGCGTCGACGGCGGCGGCGACATCGGGGTCCAGCTCATGGAGAGGGGTGTTGAGAAGCGACATCTCGGGTCCCTGTCGTGGTCGTGGTCAGTTGCTGGAGAAGGCGGTGTACTCGTCGGCGGAGAGCAGATCCTTCGGCTCCTCGCTCACGCGCACCTTGAACAGCCAGCCGCCCTCGAAGGGGGCACTGTTCACCAGCGAGGGGTCGTCCACCACGTTCTGGTTCGCCTCGGTGATCTCACCGGACACGGGCGAGTACAGATCGCTGACGGACTTGGTCGACTCCAGCTCACCGCAGGTCTCGCCCGCGGTCACGGTGTCGCCCACCTCGGGGAGCTGGGCGAAGACGACATCTCCGAGCGCGCCTGCCGCGAACTCGGTGATCCCGACCGTCGACACGCCGTCCTCGGCGTCCGACAGCCACTCGTGCTCCTTGCTGTAGCGCAGCTGCTGGGGGTTGCTCATGACCTGAATTCTCCTGTACGCGGGAAGGGGGGATGAACGGACGGGGGGTGATGGGGAGTGCCGCTGGTCACGTCGGGCGCCGCCTCGTGTCACGGTGCGTGACGCCGGGGCCACCGCCGAAGCGCGGGAAAGAGGGGAAGAGCGGGGAAGGCGCTACTTCGCGCGCTTGTAGAAGGGCAGCGCGACGACCTCGTACGGCTCGTGTGTGCCGCGGATGTCGACCCCGACGCCCTCGGTGCCGGGCTCGGTGTGCTCCGCGTCCACATAGGCGATGGCGATCGGCTTCCCCAGCGTCGGGGAGGGCGCGCCGGAGGTGACCTCGCCGATCACCGATCCGCCGGCCACCACTCCGTACCCCGCGCGGGGGACCCGCCGGCCCTGGGCGATCAGCCCGACCAGCTTGCGCGGCGGGCTGGTCGCGGCGCGCTCGGCGGCGGCCGTCAGAGCCTTCCGCCCGACGAAGTCGCCCTCCTTCTCGAACTTCACGACCCGGCCGAGACCCGCGTCGAAGGGGGTGAGCGCGGTGGTCAGCTCATGCCCGTACAGCGGCATGCCCGCCTCCAGGCGCAGGGTGTCGCGGCAGGAGAGTCCGCAGGGGACCAGTCCGGCGGGGGCGCCGGCCTCGGTCAGCGCCTGCCAGAGCCGCTCCGCGTACCGGGGCTCGACGAACAGCTCGAAGCCGTCCTCGCCGGTGTAGCCGGTACGGGCGATCAGCGCGGGAACCCCGGCGACGGTGCCCGGCAGGCCCGCGTAGTACTTCAGTCCGTCCAGATCGGCGTCGGTGACCGACTTCAGGATGCCGGGGGACTCGGGGCCCTGCACCGCGATCAGCGCGTAGGCGTCCCGGTCGTCGCGCACCTCGGCGTCGAAGCCGGCCGAGCGTTCGGTGATCGCGTCCAGGACGGTCTGGGCGTTGCCGGCGTTGGCCACGACCATGTACTCGGTCTCGCCGAGCCGGTAGACGATCAGGTCGTCCAGGATGCCGCCGTCCTCGCGGCAGATCATGGTGTAGCGGGCGCGGCCGGCGCCCACCGAGCCGATGTTCCCCACCAGGGCGTAGTCCAGCAGCGCGGCCGCGCCCGGGCCGGTGACGGTGATCTCGCCCATGTGGGAGAGGTCGAAGAGACCGGCCCGCGTGCGGACCGCCAGGTGCTCGTCGCGCTCACTGCCGTACCGCAGGGGCATGTCCCAGCCCGCGAAGTCGGTCATGGTCGCGCCCAGTGAGCGATGGAGGGCGTCGAGCGCGGTGTGGCGGGGGGCATTACTCATGGATAAAGCTCCCAAGGCATGGCGGACGAGGACAATCCTCCCCATCTGTCATCGGAACCTGAGAGGTTCGTCGCGACCCCGCGTACGGATGGTCGTGACTTGCACCTTGGGTGGAGCCGCACGGCGGCGGCCCGCTTTTCAGATCTGCCTCATCGCACGCGGTACGGGGCCTGAGAGATTCAAGGGAGGAACTTGCTCCTTCGGCGCCCGGCACCGAGGTGACCGGGACTCTCCCGCGCGGATTCAAGCGGCCGGTATGCAGTTTGGGGCCACATCATTGCACGCATCGGGGTCGGATGGGGGGTGGGGCGGGGCTCGTTCCGCGCCGGGCGCGGGGAACGGCGCGAGGGGGAGGCGCGCCACTTCACGGACGCGCCTCAACAGCAAATCAGTTGTGTCCCATTACCATTTCTTTACGCTTCTTGGGCAAGTGTGTGGGTGACCTGACGAGGGGGAGGGTGTGATGACGTTGCAGCACTCCGGTGGTGCCTGCGCCGCGACCGCGGGCGTGCCCGCGCAGCCACAGCCGGTAGCGGCCCGGCGGCTCCGGGGCGGGCTGGGGGCGCCGGTCCCGGTCCTGCGGGATCTGCGGGGGCGCGCCGGGCGCAGCCCTCGGCGGCTGATGTTCGCCGCCGGGGATGTGGTGGTGGTGTCCGGGCTGCCGGGGAGCGGAAAATCCACCCTGATCAGGCGTGCCGCGCGGGGCCGGGGGATCGATTCGCAGGACGCGCGGGACCGGTGGGACGCGCGTGCGCCGGGGTTTCTGCCGTACGCGGTCTACCGCCCGCTCGTCCGTATCGCGCACTACGCCGGGCTGCGGCGGGCGCTGCGCTCCGGGGAGAGTGTGGTGGTGCACGACTGCGGTACGCAGGCGTGGGTGCGGCGCTGGCTGGCCCGGCGGGCCCGGAGCCGGGGGACGGCACTCCATCTGGTGCTGCTGGATGTGCCGCCGCAGGTGGCGCGGCAGGGGCAGCGGGAGCGGGGGCGGGGGGTCTCCGGGTACGCGTTCGCGCGGCACCGCAGGGGGGTGGGGCGTCTGATCGCCGACGCGGAGGCGGGGAGGCTGCCCGCCGGGTGCGCGTCGGCGGTTCTGCTGGACCGCGACGCGACGACGGCCCTGACCCACTTGACCTTCGAGCCCTCACCGTAGCGGCCCGCCCTGTGCCACGGGGTGCCCGAGCGGACTCAGCCGGTCCGGGGTACCTCCCAGAGGCAGCTCTGGGGAGTTTGAGGACGGACCCGCTGCGACAGGTGGCCGCACGGTGCGGGCCTCCGTCGGGGGCCGGCCCCCGAACTCCCGCTCTCCACCGCCGGAGGGGCTGGATGTCGTGCCCCGGCGGGTTCGAGGGGAGGGCCCGGCGGCATTAGGGTCATGGGGAAAGCCGTGGGGACGACCGGCGCAGCCGGGGGAGAGGGCCAGCGACATGACCATTCCGGATCAGGCACAGCCGCACACCGCCGGCTGGCCGGCCAACGAGCTGGAGGAGGCCCTCACCGCCTCCCTCGACACCCCCTCCGCCACCCCCCGCCTCCTGGAGGTCCTCGGCCGCAGCCCCCTCTGGGTCCCCCTCCCCAACGGCGGCTCCCCGGAGAGCCGCGACCTCGACCTCCCCACCCTGGAGATCGACGGCGCCGCCTATGTCCCCGTCTTCAGCTCCGAGCAGCAGTTCATGAGCTGCGTCGGCCCCCATATGTCCTTCACCGTCGCCCCCGCCCGCGAGTTCGCCCGGGGCCTGCCCCCGCAGCTCGGCATCGCCGTGAACCCGGGCGGCGCGGTCGGCGCCCCGCTGCCCCCGCCCGCCGTCGCCGAGCTGTGCCGGCACCCGGAGGGCCCGCCCGCCGGCGGGCGGGTGCGGCTCTTCGAGCCGGACTGGCAGGAGGAGCCGGTCGACTTCCTGGCGGCGGCGGCCGGCGAGTTCCAGGAGGCGGGGACCGTCCGCACCGCGCGCCGCGCCCTCGCCTCCGTGGAGGCCGGTCCGCCCTCCCTCTTCGTCGGCGTCCAGCTCGACTCCCCGGACGGCACCCCCGCGCTCGACGCCCTCGGCCGGGCGCTCGGCCGGGTCCAGACGCCCTGGCCGGTCAATCTCATCCTTCTCGATGTGGCCCAGGACCCCGTCGCCGACTGGATGCTGGCGCGGATGCGCCCCTTCTATCAGCGCGATCACGCGTAGTCCCGAAGGTCGTCAAGTCGGCGTCAAGGCGGCCGATTAAGCTGGTTCCCATGGAGTCGGAGAGGGGCGGAACCAGGGTGAGCGCGTCAGGCACCGCTGCGGCCGGGCAGGTCGAGCACATGCTGCGCCAGGTGTCGCCCGGGCGCTACGACGCGTACGAGGCACTGCTCAAGGCGCTCGCCGACCCGGCCACCGGCCAGGTCTGGATGCTGCTCTGGCACGGTATGCCCGGTTCTCCTGACGCCCAGTACGGCAATATGGAGATCGACGGCGCCGGGTACGCCCCCTGTGTCACCTCCGCGCAGGAGCTGGCCGTCTCCGGCTGGAACCGGGCCCATGAGAGGGTCTCGGGCGCCGACATCGCCCGCACCCTCTTCCCCGAGCGCTGGGGGATCTGGCTGAATCCGCACGCTCCCGGCGGCGGAGTCGGCATCCCCTGGCCGGATCTGCGCCGGATCGCCACGGGCCTGGAGCGGATGCCCGCCGGTCCGCTGCGGCTCTCCGAGCCGGCCATCGAGATCCCGCACTTCTACGCCCTGCTCTCGCAGAACGCCCACCGCACCCCGGCCGTCAGATCGCTGCGCCGGGCCTGGGTGCAGCCCGCGCTGGGTGCCCCGTATCTCGTCATCGGGCTGGATCTCTACGACACCGGCCGGCCATCGGTGGACGCGGCCCGGGCGATGATGCAGCAGTCGATCGCGGCGGTCCCCGAGGGGCTGCCGGTGTCGACGGTCGCGATGTCGGACGAGTACGACCCGGTGACGATGTGGCTGCGGGCCCACGCCCGTCCGTTCTACGACCGGGAGGCGCACGGCGCCCCCGACCGCCCCGCCGCCGGCTACGGCTACCCGCCGGCCCCGCCCGTTCCGCCGATCCCACCCCGCTGATCCACCGCCCCACCGCCCCTCCGGCCCACCGCCCCTCCGGCCCACCGCCCCACCGCCCCTCCGGCCCACCGCCCCACTGACCCACTGACCCATCGCCCCACCGCCCCACCGGCCCCGCCCGGCCCCTCGATCACACGTGATCACTCAGGAATCACCGGAATCACCGTGATCACCGCGGGGGCCGGCAGCCGCCGGGGCACCCGCGATCGCGGCACCCGCGCGGAACTCCGGGGGCCGCCGGATACCCAACCCGCCCCGAACGCAAACGCGTTCGGGGCTCGCTCGTTTCAGCGGACGCCACCCACCCCACCCCGCCTTTGTTCCACGGTCTCCACCCCCATCCTCCGGTGAATTCACCACCCAGTCCCGCTCAACACCATGGAATCCCAGGGCGGTTCCGTCGGTCCCCTCTCTCCGATTCCGTCAACTACCCATCAGTAGACGGAAGATGGCGTCCCGCTCAGCCAACGGCGCCGTCCGGATAACGGAATCCCTCTACGCGCATCACGTTTGAGCAACCATTCACCGAGGGGGCTGGCGGCTGGTCGCACGACCATTGAAGACTCCCGCAGCAAGGGAAGATTCCCCCCGTGTACGGAGCGCCGCACCGGTACGTACTCGTATCAAGTGGCCTTGGTGCACCCGATGTTGTGAGAGAAGCCGCTTCAGCGGCGGGTACGGGCCGGATACCTCCGGCCGAGAGGGGTCCCCACCACGATGACGGCACCATTGCACGACACCAGCGTGGACGCGGAGAAGTCCGCGACCGTCGATGCCGCGGCGACCGCAGCCGGCACGTCGGTCGAGGGACGGTCGCTGCGGCAGATCGCCTGGGCCCGCCTCAAGCGGGACAAGCTCGCGCTCGCCGGCGGTGTCGTCGTGCTCCTCCTCGTCGTCGTCGCGGTCTTCGCCCCCCTGATCGTCAGCCTGCTGGGCCATCCGCCCAACCAGTTCCACCAGGACAAGATCGACCCGCTCTTCGGCACCCCCATCGGCTCCTACGGCGGCATCAGCTCCGAGCACCTGCTGGGCGTCGAACCCAACAACGGGCGCGATGTCTTCAGCCGGGTCGTCTACGGGGCGCGGATCTCGCTGCTGGTCGCCTTCCTCGCGGCCGTGGTGGCCGTGGTGCTGGGCACCGTCCTCGGGATCATCGCCGGCTACTTCGGCGGCTGGGTCGACTCCGCCATCAGCCGGGTGATGGACATGCTGCTGGCCTTCCCGCAGCTTCTCTTCATCATCTCGCTGGTCTCGGTCCTCCCCAACGACCTGCTGGGCATGACCGGCAGCAATGTCCGCATCACCATCCTGGTCCTGGTGATCGGCTTCTTCGGCTGGCCCTACGTCGGACGCATCGTCCGGGGTCAGACCCTCTCCCTGCGCGAGAAGGAATACGTCGAGGCCGCCCGCAGCCTCGGCGCCGGCCAGCGCTATGTGCTCTTCAAGGAGCTGCTGCCCAACCTGGTCGCCCCGATCACCGTCTACACCACGCTGATGATCCCCACCAACATCCTCACCGAGGCCGCGCTCAGCTTCCTCGGCGCGGGGGTCCGGCCGCCCACCGCCTCCTGGGGCCAGATGCTCTCCACCGCGGTGGACACCTATGAGTCCAATCCGACCTTCATGGTCGTCCCCGGGCTCGCGATCTTCGTGACGGTGCTGGCCTTCAACCTCTTCGGCGACGGCGTGCGCGACGCGCTCGACCCCAAGGGCACCCGGTGAGAACCCCCGGGCCGCGCCCGAGCACCGCCGATCCGCGCCCGAGCACCACCGACCGACCCACAACTGAACGCGCCCCTGCCACAGCAGGCCAGGCGGCACCCGATGGTCCCCGGCTCCACGGGAACCGCGCTACCCCGGAGGTTGCAGGAACAATGACACCCCAACGTTCGTCGAGGACCAGGCGCATCGCCGGAGCGGCGCTCGTCGTGGCCGCCCTCACGGCCACCGCGGCGTGCGGCGGCGGTGGCGGCGGCAAGGAGGGGGGCGACGGCAAGGGCGCCGGCTACAACGCCGCGGTGAAGGGCGTCGCCAACCAGTCCGCCAAGAAGGGCGGCACGCTGAAGTTCATCGGCAAGCAGGACTTCGACTCCACCGACCCGCAGCGCCAGTACTACGGCATGTCCTGGGACTTCTCCCGCTTCTACGCCCGCCAGCTGATCTCGTACGCCCCCAAGCCGGGCCCGGCCGGCGCCGAGCTGGTGCCCGACCTCGCCAAGGCCAAGGGTGTCGTCTCCAACGACGGCAAGACCTACACCTACGAGCTGCGCGACGGCATCACCTGGGAGGACGGCACGCCGATCACCGCCCAGGACATCAAGTACGGCATCCAGCGCAGCTGGGCCACCGATGTCATCACCGGCGGCCCCGCCTATCTGCGCCAGGTCCTGGACCCCAAGGGCGAGTACAAGGGCCCCTACAAGGACAAGAGCGCCGACAAGCTCGGTCTGAAGGCGATCCAGACCCCGAACGACAAGACCATTGTCTTCAACCTCGCCACCGCCAACGGCGACTTCGAGCAGATGCTCGCCATGCCGACCGGCTCCCCGGTGAAGAAGGAGAAGGACACGGGCGGCAAGTACCAGCTCAAGCCGTTCTCCTCGGGCCCGTACAAGTTCGAGTCGTACACCCCGAAGAAGGGTGCCGTCCTCGTCCGCAACGACAAGTGGCAGAAGGCGTCCGACCCCATCCGGGCCGCGCTGCCCGACAAGGTCACCGTCACGATCAACTCCAACATCGAGGCGATCGACGAGCTGCTGATCAAGGGCGAGTACGACATCGACCTCAACGCCACCGGAATGTCGCAGGCGGGTCGCACCAAGGCGCTCAAGCAGCACAAGGACAACGTCGACAACATCGAGACCAGCTTCATCCGGTACGTCAACATCGCCAGCAAGGTGGCGCCGTTCGACAACATCGAGTGCCGCAAGGCCGTGATCTACGCGGCCGACTACAAGTCGATGCAGACCGTGCGCGGCGGCCCGGACGCGGGTGGCGACATCGCCACCAATATGCTGCCGAAGTCCATCAAGGGCTCCTCCGACTACGACCCCTTCGGCATCCTCGCCCGTGAGGGCAAGCCGGACATCGCCAAGGCGAAGGCCGCGCTGAAGGCCTGTGGCAAGCCCGACGGCTTCTCCACCAACATCACCGCCCGCACCAACAACCCGGGCGAGGTCCAGACCGCCGAGGCGCTCCAGGAGTCGCTGAAGGCCGTCGGCATCAACGCCCAGGTCGAGACGTTGGACGGCGCCGAGTCCGCCAGCATCACCGGCTCGCCCGCGGTGGTCAAGAAGCGCGGTCTGGGTCTGGTCATGATCGGCTGGGGTCCCGACTTCCCGACCGGCCAGGGCTTCTCGCAGCCGATCGTGGACGGCCGCTTCATCGTCCCCAACGGCAACTACAACATCTCCGAGACCAACGACCCGAAGATCAACAAGCTCTTCGACGACGCGCTCAAGGAGACCGACCCGGACAAGGCCGGTGAGATCTACAAGGAGATGAACCACGCCGTCGCGGACCTCGCCGTGATGATGCCGTTCATCTACGAGAAGAACTTCACCTGGCGCAGCTCGCGGCTGACGAACGCCTACTCCTCGGCGGCGTACAACGGCCGGTACGACTACGTCTCGCTCGGCGTCGTCAAGTAGAAGTCACCGGCTGCCAGCCGGCGGGCCGACCGCCCCTGGTGACGAGTCACCTCCCACCATCGCCCACCCCGCCAGTCCCGAAGGGCAGGTGATGGCCTCGGGCGGTGGCCCGGGGAACCCCGATGAGGGGTTCCCCGGGCCACCGCCGGGCCGCGCACAGTGCTTGCTTATGTCATCCGGCGCTTGTTCGCCGTCGCCATGATGTTGTTGGTCGTGACCCTGACGACCTTCTGCATCTTCTTCGTGCTGCCCAAGTGGGCCGGCACCGATCCGGCGTATCTCTTCGCCGGGAAGCAGACCGACGAGGCCGCGATCGAGGGCATCCGGCAGAAGCTCGGCCTCGCCGATCCGGTGCTGGTGCAGTTCTGGAACTTCGTCCAGGGCCTGTTCGCCGGCCGGGAGTACGCCAACGGCGCCGATGTCACCAAGTGCCCGGCCCCCTGCTTCGGCTACTCCTTCCGCACCGAGCAGGATGTGTGGCCCCAGCTCACCGAGGCGATCCCGGTCACCCTGTCGCTCGCCGCGGGGGCCTGTCTCCTCTGGGTGGGCGGCGGAGTCGCGGCCGGAGTGGTCTCGGCGCTCCGCCGGGGCACGGTGTGGGACCGGGCCGCCATGACCGTCGCCCTGGCCGGCGTCTCGCTCCCCATCTACTTCACCGGCCTGCTCTCGCTGGCCGTCTTCAGCTACCAGCTCGACTGGGTCAGCGGTGAGTACGCGCCGCTGGAGGAGGACTTCGCCCAGTGGTTCCAGACGCTGGTGCTGCCGTGGATCACCCTCGCCTTCCTGTACGCGGCGATGTACGCGCGGCTCACCCGCGCCACCATGCTGGAGATCATGGGTGAGGACTACATCCGCACCGCCCGCGCCAAGGGCCTCACCGAACGGGTCGTCATCGGCCGGCACGCGATGCGCTCCACCTGGACGCCGGTGCTGACCCTGCTGGGACTGGACCTCGGGGCCCTGCTCGGAGGCGCCGTGCTCACCGAGTCCACCTACAACCTTCCCGGCCTCGGACGGCTCGCGATCGAGTCCATCAACACCAAGGACCTTCCGCTGATCCTCGGCGTGACCCTCTTCGCGGCGCTCTTCATCTGTGTCGCGAACCTCCTCGTGGACCTGCTGTACGCCGTTGTCGACCCGCGAGTGAGGCTCGGATGACCAACCTCGGCACCACCGACCCCACCGACCCCACCGACCCCGGCGCGTCCGCCGACCCCGGCGCGTCCGGCCCGGCCGGCGCACCGGGTCCGTCCGGACTGGCCGCCGGCGAGGTCGCCCTCGCGGGCTCGGCCGCCCCGACCGCCTTCCTCGAAGTCCGCGATCTGCGGGTGCACTTCCCGACCGACGACGGTCTGGTGAAGTCCGTCGACGGGCTCAGCTTCCAGCTGGAGAAGGGCAGGACCCTCGGCATCGTCGGCGAGTCCGGCTCCGGCAAATCCGTCACCTCGCTGGGCATCATGGGCCTGCACACCGCCGGGCAGTACGGCCGCCGCAAGGCGCGGATCTCCGGTGAGGTCTGGCTCGACGGGCAGGAGCTGCTCGGCGCCGACCCCGACCGGGTGCGCAGGCTCCGGGGCCGGGACATGGCGATGATCTTCCAGGACCCGCTCTCCGCGCTCCATCCGTACTACACGATCGGCCGGCAGATCGTGGAGGCGTACCGGGTCCACCACGACGTCGACAAGAAGACCGCGCGCAAGCGGGCCGTCGAGATGCTCGACCGGGTGGGCATCCCCCAGCCGGACAAGCGGGTGGACAACTATCCGCACGAGTTCTCCGGCGGGATGCGCCAGCGCGCGATGATCGCGATGGCGCTGGTGAACAACCCCGAGCTGCTGATCGCCGACGAGCCGACGACCGCCCTGGACGTCACCGTCCAGGCCCAGATCCTCGATCTGATCCGCGACCTCCAGAAGGAGTTCGGCTCCGCCGTCATCGTCATCACCCACGATCTGGGGGTGGTCGCCGAACTCGCCGACGACATCCTGGTGATGTACGGCGGCCGGTGCGTGGAGCGCGGCCCGGCCGAGAAGGTCTTCTACGAGCCGCAGCACCCCTACACCTGGGGTCTGCTCGGCTCGATGCCCCGTATCGACCGCGACCAGACCGAGCGGCTCATCCCGGTCAAGGGCTCCCCGCCCAGCCTGATCAACATCCCCGACGGCTGTGCCTTCAATCCGCGGTGCCCGTACGCCGACGTGCCGGAGAAGGATGTGACCCGTACCGTCCGCCCGGACCTCCGGACGGTCGGCGGCGCGCACTTCTCCGCCTGCCACATGGCACCGGAGACGCGGACGCGGATCTGGACCGAAGAGATTGCGCCCAAGCTGTGAGTGAGACTGTGAAGATTCCCGGACAGGCCGGCGTCCCGGCGGCGGCTCCCGACGCGCTGCTGAAGGTCGAGGGGCTGGTCAAGCACTTCCCCATCCGCAAGGGGATGCTGCGGCGGCAGACCGGCGCCGTCCAGGCGGTCGACGGGCTGACCTTCGACGTCCGGCCCGGGGAGACCCTCGGCGTGGTGGGCGAGTCCGGCTGCGGGAAGTCGACCATGGGCCGGCTGATCACCCGGCTCCTCGAACCCTCCGCCGGGAAGATCGAGTTCCAGGGCCACGACATCACCCATCTCGGGGTCGGGGCGATGCGCCCGCTGCGCCGCGACGTCCAGATGATCTTCCAGGACCCGTACTCCTCGCTGAACCCCCGGCACACCATCGGCACCATCGTCTCGGCGCCGTTCCGGCTCCAGGGCATCAGGCCCGAGGGCGGGATCAAGAAGGAGGTCCAGCGGCTGCTGGAGCTGGTCGGTCTCAACCCCGAGCACTTCAACCGCTATCCGCACGAGTTCTCCGGCGGCCAGCGCCAGCGCATCGGCATCGCCCGCGCGCTCGCCCTCAAGCCGAAGCTGGTGGTGGCGGACGAGCCGGTCTCGGCGCTCGATGTCTCCATCCAGGCGCAGGTGGTCAATCTGCTGGACGACCTCCAGGACGAGCTGGGGCTCACCTATGTGATCATCGCCCATGACCTCTCGGTGATCCGCCATGTCTCGGACCGGATCGCGGTGATGTACCTCGGCAAGATCGTGGAGCTGGCGGACCGGGCCTCGCTGTACGAGTCGCCGATGCACCCCTACACCAAGGCCCTGCTCTCCGCCGTGCCCGTGCCCGACCCCCGGCGGCGCGGGGTGCGGAGCGAGCGGATTCTGCTGAAGGGCGATGTGCCGTCACCGATCGCGCCGCCGCCCGGGTGCCGGTTCCACACCCGCTGCTGGAAGGCGACCGCGGTCTGCGAGGAGAAGGAGCCGCCGCTGATCGCGCTGGGGCCGGACCGGCAGGTGGCCTGCCACCACCCGGAGAACGCTGAGAGCACCGCGAACGCGGCGAACGCCGCGACCGCTGAGAACACAGAAGGCGCGGAGGGCGCGCAGATCACGGAGAGTGTGAAGGGCGGAGCCGGGGAGCCGGGCACGGCGGCGGAGTAGAGCCACCGGGCCGGACGGTCGCCGGGAGTCACCGGGAGTCACCGGGAGTCACCGGGAGTCGCCGGGAGTCACCGGGCCGGGACCTGCGGGCTGCCGGGCGGGTCGGGAGCGGGTGGGCCGGAAGCGCTCCCGGCACCCGGCACAATCGTGCGGTGCTCCAAGAATTCTTCACCCCCTCCGTCCAGCACGCGCTCGACCTCGCCGGGATCTTCGTCTTCGCGATCTCCGGCGCGCTCCTCGCCGTACGCAAGAACTTCGATGTCTTCGGCATCGCGGTGCTCGCCGAGGTGACCGCGCTGGGCGGAGGGCTCTTCCGCGACCTGATCATCGGGGCCGTGCCCCCGGCCGCCTTCACCGACCTCGGGTACTTTCTGATGCCCCTGGTGGCCACCGCCCTCGTCTTCTTCCTCCACCCCCATGTGGAGCGCATCCAGACGGGCGTCAATGTCTTCGACGCGGCCGGGCTCGGGCTGTTCTGTGTGACGGGGACGGTCAAGGCGTACGAGTACGGCCTCGGCCTGACCTTCTCGGCGGTGCTGGGGCTCGCGACGGCGGTCGGCGGCGGGGTGCTCCGCGATGTCCTGGCCAATGAGGTCCCCTCGCTGCTGCGCTGGGACCGCGACCTCTACGCCGTACCCGCGATCGTCGGCGCGGTGATCACCGCGCTCTGTATCCGCTTCGACGCCCTGAACGCGCTGACCAGCGGGCTCGCCGTGATGACCGCGCTCACCCTGCGGCTGCTCGCGATCCGGTACCACTGGCGGGCGCCGCGCGCCTGGAACCGCCGCTCGGCGATGGCGGACGACGGTCAGTGAGGGGGAGATCCTCCCGGAAAAAGCTACCGCTCAGTAGGGTCATTCTTGTACGGTGCTGCCATGGCACAGGCAGTTCAGGCATCCATCGGGGACAGCGAGTTCGACCGCGACACCGCCGTCACCCGGCGCGCACCCGGCGTCTACGACGCCGAGCTCTCGGCGGGCTGGACGATCCTCCGCGCCGTCAACGGCGGCTATCTGCTCGCCCTCCTCGGCCGGGCGCTGAGCGACACCCTCCCGCACCCCGACCCCTTCACCGTCTCGGCGCACTATCTGAGCGCCTCCCGGCCCGGCCCCGCCGTGATCCGCACCGAGACCGTCCGGACCGGCCGCACCCTCTCCACCGGACAGGCCTCCCTCGTCCAGTACGAGGAGGACGGCACCGAGGTCGAGCGCATCCGGGTGCTCGCCACCTACGGCGACCTGGAGCTGCTCACCCCGGACGTGGGCACATCGGCGACCCCGCCGCCCATCCCGCCGTACGAGCAGTGCCCCGGCACCGACGACGCGCCGCAGCCGGTGCTCCCCGGCAGCACCGCCATCCTGGACCGGCTGAGCCTCCGGCTGGACCCCGCGACCGTCGGCTGGGCCCTCGGCGCGCCCTCCGGCAAGGGGGAGATGCGCGGCTGGTTCGGGCTCGCCGACGGGCGGGACGCCGATCCGCTCTCCCTGCTGCTCACCGTGGACGCCCTCCCGCCGACCGCCTTCGAGCTGGGCATCCAGGGCTGGACCCCGACCATCGAGCTGACCACCCACATCCGCTGCCGGCCCGCTCCGGGCCCGCTCCGGGTCGCGATCACCACCCGGAACGTGGCGGGCGGCTTCCTGGAGGAGGACGCGGAGGTCTGGGACAGCCGCGACCGGCTGGTGGCGCAGTCGCGCCAGCTCGCGAAGGTGCCGGGCGGGCACTGAGGCCGCGAGGGCCGGTCACCGTCCGCCCGCGGGCCCGGGTGGCCGGGCCGGCCGGGGTGCAGGGGTCCCGGGACTGCCGCAGACTGCGACCGGGGGCCCGTGACAGGCCGGCGACCCGCGACGGCCGGCGACCCGCGACCGGGAGGACCCGCGACCGGGGGGCCTCGACGGAGGACGGCTGCCCCATGACCACCCACCACCCCGACACCCTCACCACCGTCGACGGCCGGACCACCCTGCGGATGGAGCGCCGTCTCGCGCACCCGCCCCAGCGGGTCTGGGAGGCGGTCACCCGGCCCGGGCTGCTCGCCCGCTGGTTCCCCGCCGAGGTGCGGGTGGAGCCGCACCCCGGCGGCAGGATCGGCTTCCTCTTCCCCGGCGGGGGAGAGCCCGAGACCACCGGTACGGTCACCGACGCCGAGGAGCCGCGCCTCTTCGCGTACACCTGGGGCGAGGACCGGCTGCGCTGGGAGATCGCCCCCGACGGCGACGGCTCCCTCCTCACCCTGGCGCACACCTTCGGCGACCGGTTCGGCGCGGCGAGCTTCGCCGCCGGGTGGCAGCTCTGCGTCACCGCCCTGGGACAGCTGCTCGACGGGGCGGAGATCAGCGCCGAGCGGGACACCGGCGGCACCCTGCACGAGGAGTACATCGCCCGCTTCGGCCTCGACCAGGGCACCGTCGAGACCACCGGCGACGGCTGGCGCATCCGCTTCGAGCGCCAGCTCGTGCGCCCGGCCCGGACGGTCTGGGCCGAGCTGGCGGCGGGCTCGACCCCGCTGCTCGGCGGGCCCGTCCCGCGCGGATTCACCACCCCCGCGAGCCCGCCCGGCCGGATCACCGCACTGCGCCCGCCCGGGCTGCTCGCCTACGCCCGAACCCCGCCGGGCGAGGTCCGCTGGCGGCTCACCGGCGGCACGGGCCACGGCGCCCGGCTGATCCTCACCCAGACCGGGCCGCCCACGGCCGCCCCCGAGGCCGCCCTCGACGCCTGGCGGGCCAGGATCGCGGAGCTGGCGGCCCGGCTGGGACGGCTGCCGGGCTGAGGGCACGGGCCCCGGCCACACGGTCCTCACCGGCTCCGGGAAGCGGGCGGCGCCGCGTTCGTCCAGTCCGTCTCCCGGTGGCCGTCCGCGCTGTGACGATCCGCACTCTCCACGGGAAACCCGCCACCGCCCGTCACCTCGGGGCGGGAGGATCGAGCCCGTGAAATCCGACCGGCTCCTGTCGATCCTGCTCCTCCTCCAGACCCGGGGGCTGGTGCGCGCCGCCGAACTCGCGGAGCGCCTGGAGGTCTCCGTGCGCACCATCTACCGCGATGTCGAGGCGCTCTCCGCCGCCGGGGTCCCGGTCTACGCCGAGCGCGGGCGGTACGGCGGGATCACCCTGCTGCCCGGGTTCCGGACCGATGTCACCGGGCTCACCGAGGACGAGTCCCGGGCCCTGTTCGTCCTCGCGTCCCGGGGCGCGCACTCGGCGCTCGGCCTGGACCGGGCGCTCGGGTCCGCGCTCCGCAAGGTCATGGCGGCGCTGCCCGAGCCGCACCGGCCGGCGGCCGAGCTGACGAGCCGGCGGATTCTGGTCGACCCCGAGCGCTGGCTCACCCGGCGGCCCGGGGCGGCCGTCGACCTGGACGCCCTCAACAGCGCGGTCTTCACCGACCGCAGGCTGTGGCTGCGGTACCGCAGGGGCGGGGCGGGCGAGCCGCGGGAGTATCTGGTCGACCCGTACGGCCTCGTGGTGAAGGCCGGGGTCTGGTACCTGGTCGCCGACAAGGAGGGCGAGCCCCGGCTCTTCCGGGCGGACCGGGTGGACGCCGCGCATGTCGTGGACGAGCCGGCGCGCCGGCGGGCCGGGCTGGAACTCGCGGACATCTGGCGGACCCTGCGCAGCCGGATCGAGGACCCTCCGGAGGAGTCCCCGGTGACCGCCCGGGTCAGGGCGGACCGCCTGGATCTCTTTCTGCGGCTGCATCTCGGGCGGCTGAGGGGTGGGCCGGTGGAGGAGGGCGGGGAGTGGTTCCGGGTGGAGCTGGGGTTCTCACCGCTGAGGGCGGTGCGCTCGCTGCTCGCCTTCGGCGCGAGTGTCGAGGTCCTCACCCCGCCCGCGGCCCGCGAGGACCTCGCCCGCGAGGCGGCAGCGATATCGGCTCTCTACGAGTAGCCCAAGCGCCCCCCGCCCGGCCGGACGAGGACGGCCCGAACATTCCCGCCCGGCCGGACGAGGACGGCCCGAACATTCCCGCCCGGCCGGACGAGGACGGCCCGAACATTTCCGCCCGGCGGACGAGGACGGCCCGAACATTTCCGTCCGGCGGACGAGGACGGCCCGGGCATTTCCGTCCGGCGGACGAGGACGGCCCGGGCATCTCCAGCCCGTCCGGCGTTTGAGGACGGACCCTGTGCCACGGGTGGCCCGAGCGATTCCGGCTGGTCGGGTGAGGACGGCCGGGGCATTTCCAGCCCGTCCGGCGTTTGAGGACGGACCCTGTGCCACGGGTCACCCGAGCAATTCCGGGCGGTCCGGCGAGGACAACCCTCGTGCGACGGGCGCCCCGGGCATTTCCAGCCCGTCCGGCGATTGAGGACGACCCCCCGCGGCCGGCGGCCGCACCGCGCGGGCCCCGGGGGCCGAGGGGCTCGTTAGGATTGGGGCACCATGGCTTACCTCGACCACGCTGCGACCACTCCCATGCTGCCGGAGGCCGTCGAGGCAATGACCGCGCAGCTCACCACCACCGGCAACGCCTCCGCCCTGCACGCCGCCGGGCGGCGCGCCCGGCGGACCGTCGAGGAGGCCCGGGAAACCCTCGCCGAGGCCCTCGGCGCCCGGCCCAGCGAGGTGGTCTTCACCTCCGGCGGCACCGAGGCCGACAACCTCGCCGTCAAGGGCCTCTACTGGCAGCGCCGCGACGCCGACCCCGCCAGAACCCGCGTCCTCTCCAGCCCCGTCGAGCACCACGCCGTCCTCGACGCCGTCGAGTGGCTCGGCGAGCACGAGGGCGCGACCGTCGAGTACCTGCCGGTCGACCCCTACGGCCGGGTCCACCCCGAAGCCCTCCGCGAGGCGATCGAGCGCAACCCGGACGATGTGGCGCTCGCCACCGTGATGTGGGCCAACAACGAGATCGGCACGGTCATGCCGATCACCGAACTCGCCGCCGTCGCCCACGAGTTCCACATCCCCCTGCACTCCGACGCCGTCCAGGCCTTCGGCCAGCTCGAACTCGGCTTCGCCGCCTCCGGCCTCGCCGCCATGACCGTCTCCGGCCACAAGATCGGCGGCCCCTACGGCACCGGCGCCCTGCTGCTGGGCCGGGAGTACACCCCCGTACCGGTGCTGCACGGCGGCGGCCAGGAGCGCCATGTGCGCTCCGGCACCCTCGACGCCCCCGCCATCGCCGCCTTCGCGGTCGCCGGCAGGCTCGCCGCCGAGCGCCGCGCGCGGTACGCCCACGACGTCGGCTCCCTCCGCGACGAACTGATCCGCGCCGTCCGCGCGGCCGTCCCCGACGCGATCCTCGGCGGCGACCCCGACGACCGCCTCCCCGCCAACGCCCACTTCACCTTCCCCGGCTGCGAGGGCGACTCCCTGCTCCTCCTCCTGGACGCCCAGGGCATCGAGTGCTCCACCGGCTCGGCCTGCACGGCCGGGGTCGCCCAGCCCAGCCACGTACTCCTCGCCACCGGCACCCCCCCGGACCTCGCGCGCGGCACCCTCCGCTTCAGCCTCGGCCACACCTCCACCAAGGCGGACGTCGCGGCAGTCGCCGAGGCGATCGGACCGGCCGTGGCCCGCGCCCGCACCGCCGGACTGAGCTGACCGGCCCCGCCCGGGCCGGCCACCCGGCGGGCTACCCGGCGGCGGCCCGCGCCGACGGCATCGCCGCCCGGACCAGCTTCATGTAGCGGTCCCAGTCCCAGTGCGGCCCGGGGTCCGTGTGGTCCGTCCCCGGCACCTCCACATGCCCGATGATGTGCTCCCGGTCCACCGGCAGCCCGTACCGCACGCATATCCCCGCGGTGAGCCGCGCCGACCCCTCGTACATCGCGGCCGTGAAATCCCGCGGCCGGTCCACGAACCCCTCGTGCTCTATCCCGATACTGCGCTCGTTGAACGAGCGGTTCCCCGCGTGGAAGGCCACATCCAGCTCACGGATCATCTGTGCCACATGCCCGTCCTTGCGCACCACGTAGTGGGTCGCCGCGCCGTGCCCCGGGTTCTTGAAGACCCGCAGCGCCGTGGGGTAGCTCCCCTGCACCACATGGATGATCACCCGGTCGATCGTGAAGTCGTCGGGGCGGTCCGCCAGCCGCCAGTTCGCCGTCGACGCCGCCGTCCACTCCGCGTCCGCGTGGTCCAGCTCACCCTCCTTGCGCGGCTTCGCCATCCCCGGCACCCGCCACCACAGCCGCTCCAGCTCATCCCACGCGAGCGCCCCGGCGCCCGCCACCACGGCCGCGCCCCCGATCAGCACACCCCGTCTGCCCAGCCGCGGTCTCCCGCCCTTGCCCCGCCCGCCCCCCTTCGCCCGGCCGCCGCCGCCGCTGCCTCCGGCGGCACTGCTTCTCGCATCGCTTCCCATGCCGTCTTCAACGCATACGCGCGAGCTCCTGGTTCCCCGGGCCCTTACCCTGGTAGAGCTATGACTCAGACTTCCCCGCGCCCCCTGCGCGTGCTCGCCGCCATGTCGGGCGGAGTGGACTCCGCCGTCGCCGCCGCCCGCGCCGCCGAGGCCGGACACGATGTGACCGGTGTGCACCTCGCGCTCTCCGCGAACCCGCAGTCCTTCCGCACGGGTGCGCGCGGCTGCTGCACCATCGAGGACTCGCGCGACGCCCGCCGGGCCGCCGACGTGATCGGCATCCCCTTCTATGTGTGGGACCTCGCCGAACGCTTCCGCGAGGACGTGGTCGACGACTTCGTCGCGGAGTACGAGGCCGGGCGCACCCCCAACCCCTGTCTGCGCTGCAACGAGAAGATCAAGTTCGCCGCGCTGCTCGACAAGGCCCTCGCCCTCGGCTTCGACGCGGTCTGCACCGGCCACTACGCCACGGTCGTGCTCCGCGAGGACGGCGGCCGGGAGCTGCACCGCGCCGAGGACATGGCCAAGGACCAGTCGTACGTCCTCGGTGTGCTGGACGAGCGCCAGCTCGCCCACGCGATGTTCCCCCTCGGCGACACCCTCACCACCAAGGACGAGATCCGCGCGGAGGCCGAGCGGCGCGGTCTGGCAGTCGCCAAGAAGCCGGACAGCCACGACATCTGCTTCATCGCCGACGGCGACACCCAGGGGTTCCTCGCCAACCGCCTCGGCGCGGCCGAGGGCGACATCCTCGACGAGTCGGGGGCGAAGGTCGGCACCCACGAGGGCGCCTTCGGCTTCACCATCGGCCAGCGCAAGGGGCTGCGCATCGGCCGGCCCGCGCCCGACGGAAAGCCCCGCTATGTGCTGGACATCTCACCGGTGAACAACACCGTGACGGTCGGACCGGTCGAGGCGCTGGACGTGGTCTCCCTGACCGCGATCAGGCCCCGCTGGTGCGGCGCTGCCCCGGCGGGCCCCGGCGCCTACACGGCCCAGCTGCGCGCCCACGGCGGGGAGACCGCCGTGACGGCCCGGCTGGACGGCGGCGAGCTGCTGGTGGACTTCGCCGAGCCGGTGCGGGGTGTCGCCCCCGGCCAGGCGATCGTGCTCTACGACGGCACCCGTGTGGTGGGCTCGGCGACGATCTCCGCGACCCGCAGGGCCCCGGCCGCCGCCTCGGCCGCCTCGGTGGCCTGAGGCCCGGGCGTGGTCACCGGCGGGGCGCCCCGGAGCGCACCGCCGGCCCCGGCCCCGGAACCGGCCCCGGAGCATGAGCCGGAACCGGTGCCGGAGCGGCCCGTGCCGACACCGGGGCCGGGGCCCTCGCGGCGAAGGTCACGAAGACGGCGAAGACCGAGCGCCCCGCTGTGATCACCTGTGCCGGACAGCCGCTGTCCCGGATGGCGATTCCCGCTCCGCCGTCCGCCGCCACCTCGATGCAGGCATTGCCGGACGCCTCGGAGAACGAGGACTTGAACCAGCTCAGCGTGGACAAGCGGTACCTCTTGAGAAGCGCTAGAGACTCCCGGCGATGGCGAGGATGCGGTCCCTCGACCGCTCCGGATTCAACGCGACCCGCTCGACGACGTCCAGGCGTTTCCGGAAGTTGGCCAATTGCGTGGGTGAGTCGAAGAAGACCGCCCCGATCGGCGAGTCCACTTCCACGGTGTCCAGATGCGCATTCTCCGCCGACGCGTACATCATCGTGTCCCCGGCCATCGGAAATCCCTCTGTCGCGAAAGGGATGACCAGCAGCCGGACATTCGGCCGGTCGCTCTCCTCCAGCAGCCGTTCCAACTGCGCCCTGGCCACCGCGCGCCCTCCGACACACATGCTGAGCGCCGTCTCGTGGATCATTCCCACATAGGGGGTCGCGGGTGTCCGGGTGATCACTTCGTGCCGGGCCTGCCGGTGCGCGATCCGCAATTCGATCTCCAGCCGGGGCAGCGCCGGGACAAAGAGCCCGAAGAGCGCGCGGGCATGGTCCTCCGTCTGGAACAGACCGGGAATATGGGCGGTCTGCAGCGTGGTGAGCGCCGACGCGTGGTGTTCCAGTTCCGCGACGTCCAGGAAATCCGGTGGGATCTTTCCGCGGTACTCGTCCCACCACCCTTTCGCCCGACCGCCGGTCATCGCCGCCAGCGCGTCGACGAGTCCGGCGTCCCCGCAGTCGTAGATGCCCGCGAGCCGGCGCAGCCGCTCCTCGCTGATCCCGAATCGTCCGGCCTCGATGTTCGAGATCATCGTGCGGTCCGCCCCGAGGCGGTCCGCCGCCACGGGCGCGGAGAGCCCGGCGCTCTCGCGCAGCCTGCGCAGTTCGGCGCCGAACCGGCGCTGGCGGATGGTGGGGCTGTGCCTGGGGGCCATGGGGCAACTCCTCGCTCGCGCGCACAGTTTGCCGACCCCGCCGCCCGCCCCGGCCGCCCCTTCCCCACAGACCACTCGTTCCGGTGAGGGCGGTGGCACGGGAGCGGCCCGTGCGGTACGAGGGCCCGGGCCGCGCACTCCGTACCCCTTCCGCACACGGTGCGGCACCCCCTCCGCCCCCAGCCCCTCTCCTCCCTCCCCGGCCCTTCACGCCGCCAGGAAATCCTCCACCACGGGGGCCAGCACATGCGGCGCCACCTCGTGGGTCTGTCCCGTCAGGGTGCGGTGCCGGCCGCGCGGCAGGGCCTGGGCGGTGAGCCGGGCCGCCTCGCGCGTCCACGGCGGGCTCGCGCCGCCGTCGACCACCATGACCCGGACGCCGACCGAGCGCAGCAGCCCGGTGGGCACCGCTCCGTTGCCCATGACCTCGTGGTCGTACGGAAGGGTGTGCGCCACCGACTCCAGCCCGGCCCACAGGGGGGAGTGGCGCATCCGGGCCACCGTCTCGCCGGGCATCCCCGCCTCGCCCAGGAAGGCCGCGAGCACCTCCGAGCGTCTGCCCGAGGCCAGCGTCCGCCGCATTCCGGGGAGGTCGGTCGCGGGCCGCTGACCGGCCCGTACCGCCGGATTGAACGGCGGCTCGTAGACGGAGAGCTGGGTGATCGGCAGACCCGCCGCCGCGGCCCGCAGGGCGAGCGCGCCGCCCGACGACATACCGTGCACCGAGGCGCTGCCGCCCACCTCCTCGATCACCGCCGCCAGGTCCTCGATCTCCCGCTCCACCGCGTAGGGGGCGGTGTCCCCGCTCGCCGCCCGGCCGCGCCGGTCGTAGGTGACGACACCGAAACGGGGTGCGAGCAGCCCGGCGAGCGGCGCGTCCGTGGCCGCCGTGCAGAGCGCCCCGCCGACCAGCACCACGGGCGGCCCCTCACCCCACCGCTCGTACGCGATGAGCGTGCCGTCTCCCGACCGCGCCTTGCTGAGCGTCCGGCTCATATTGTCCATGGCAGTGCTGACCGGTGCCGTTCCCCGAACTCATCGTCCGGCCGGAAGATTTTTCCGCCGGAACGGGCCGAACCCCCGCTGACATGCGGAGTGTTCACGGATGTCAGCGGCGACCCGTACGGTGATTCCATGAACATCTGTGTCTTTCTCTCCGCCGCCGATCTGGACGACCGCTACACCGGGCCCGCCCGGGAGTTCGCGGCGCTGCTCGGCAAAGGGGGTCACACCCTGGTCTGGGGCGGTTCCGAGAGCGGTCTGATGAAGGTCGTCGCCGATGGGGTGCGGGCGGGCGGCGGGCGGCTCGTCGGGGTGTCCGTCGATTTCCTCTCCCATGTGGCCCGGGCGGACGCCGATGAATTGGTGGTCGCCGGGGATCTGGCCGAGCGGAAGGCGCTGCTGCTCGCCAGGGCCGACGCGATCGTCGTCATGGTCGGCGGCATGGGAACACTGGACGAGGCCACCGAGATCCTGGAGCTGAAGAAGCACGGCAAACACACCAAGCCGGTGGTCCTGCTGAACACCGCGGGTTTCTACGACGGGCTCAAGGAACAGCTCCGGCGGATGGAGGACGAGGGATTTCTTCCGTTGCCCCTCACCGAACTGGTGTTCTTCGCCGAGGACGGTGTCGCGGCCCTCGCCCACCTGGAGGAGCAGGCCGGTATCCGGTGAGGGCGGCGCCCGGCGGGCGGCGCGGAGGACCGCCCGTGTCCGGAGTGCGACCATGGCCCCATGGCAACACATCTGATCACCGGAGCGGGCTCCGGCATAGGCGCGGCTGTCGCCCGCCGGCTCCACGGGCGCGGTGACGACCTGATTCTGCTGGCGCGTGACGCCGGCCGCGCGAAGGAGCTGGCCGCCGCCCACCCCGGCGCCCGTACGCTCGTCGCCGACCTCGCCGACCCCGACCGGATCTCCTGGGCCTTCTCGCACCAGCCGATGCCCGACCGGCTGGACTCCCTCCTCAACATCGCGGGCGTCGTCGACCTCGGCCCGGTCGGCGATCTGCGGCCCAAGACCTGGCACCAGCAGCTCAACACCAATCTGATCGCCCCCGCCGAGCTGACCCGGCTGATGCTGCCCCAGCTGCGGGCCGCCCGCGGCCATGTGGTCTTCGTCAACTCGGGTGCCGGGCTGGCCGCCCACGCCCAGTGGAGCGCGTACGCGGCCTCCAAGCACGGGCTCAAGGCCCTCGCCGACTCCCTCCGCGAGGAGGAGCACGGCAACGGCGTACGGGTCACCTCGGTCTTCCCTGGGCGCACGGCGAGCCCCATGCAGGCCAAGGTGCACTCCCAGGAGGGCCGGGAGTACGAGGTGTCCCGCTGGATCGACCCGGAGTCGGTGGCGACCGCGATCATCACCGCGATCGATCTGCCGCGCGACGCCGAGATCGACAATCTGAGCGTCCGCCCGGGTCGCTGAGGGCCCGCGGCTCCGCGCCCGCGCCCGCTCCCGCACCGGCTCCCCGCGGCTCCCGGCCTCGTTCCCGCTCCCCGTCCCGAGGGTCCTCCGGCGGCTCCCCGGAGGTCCCGCGCTCCCCGCCCCGGCGGCTCCCCGGGCGGGGGCCTTCCCCGGGGAGCGCCGGGAGGGGCACGTACCCTTCCCGGGTGAGCGACAAGAGCGAGACAGAGCAGACCGGCTGGGGCCCCGCCACCGGTGTCGGGTCCATGCCGGGCAGTGACGCCCGGGAGGCGGCCCGCACCGTCACCGGCTCCTTCGAGGGCTTTCCGTACCTCCCCGAGCTTCCCGCGCGCGGGCCCGGCGCCGACATGATCGGCCGGAGCCTCGGACTGCTCGTCGAGATGTACGCCCATGTCGAGCCCAGCGGGTGGCGGATCAGCGACCGGCCGGGCCGCGACACCCGGCGCGCCCGCTCCTGGCTCGGCGAGGACCTCGACGCCCTGGAGGAGTTCACACAAGGGTACGAAGGACCGCTGAAGGTGCAGGTCGCCGGCGCGTGGACACTCGCCGCCGCACTGGAGCTGCGCAATGGGGAGTCCGTTCTCTCCGACCTCGGGGCGTGCCGCGACCTCGCCGCCTCGCTCGCCGAGGGGCTCCGCACCCATCTGGCCGATGTGCGCCGCCGCGTCCCGGGCGCGCGGGTCGTGCTCCAGTTGGACGAGCCCTCCCTCACCGCCGTGCTGCGCGGGCAGATCCGCAGCGCCAGCGGTTACCGCACCCACCGCGCCGTGGACCGGCAGACCGTGGAGTCCGTGCTCCGGGACCTGATGGCGGGGGAGCGGGCGGTCGTCCACTCCTGCGCCCCGGACGTGCCCTTCGCCCTGCTGCGCCGGGCCGGCGCGGCGGGAGTCTCCTTCGACTTCCAGCTCCTTACCGAGCGTGACGACGAGGTGATCGGTGAGGCCGTCGAGGGCGGCACCCGGCTCTTCGCCGGAACGGTGCCGGCCATCGACACCGCATTGTCAGACCCGGCAGGTAGCGTCATGGGGGTAAGGACGCTGTGGCGCAGGTTGGGGCTGAATCCGGGGACTCTCGCCGAGTCCGTGGTGATCACTCCCGCCTGCGGTCTGGCGGGCGCGTCACCGGCGTACGCACGGGCGGCGCTCGCCCACTGCGTCAGCGCCGCGAGATCGCTCGCAGACAACCCTGAGTAATGGGTGCCGAGGGCCGGGAGGACACTACGGTGGCTGGCGAAGAGCGGACGGACCTGTCCGCGCAGGAGGAGTCGGGGCTGCCCGCGCAGGCGCGCGAGCGCCATGCCGACCTCGCCGAACAGATCGAGGAGCACCGCTTCCGGTACTACGTGAAGGACCAGCCGGTCATCAGCGACGGCGACTTCGACCGGCTGCTGCGCTCGCTCGAAGCCCTGGAGGAGGAGCATCCCGCCCTGCGGACGCCCGACTCCCCGACCCAGAAGGTCGCCGGGCAGTACGAGACCGACCTGGCCAAGGTCGAGCACCGCGAGCGCATGCTCTCCCTGGACAACGCCTTCGACGAGGAGGAGCTGACCGCCTGGGCCGAGCGGGTCGAGCGCGAGGTCGGCGCCTCCGGCTTCCACTTCCTGTGCGAGCTGAAGGTCGACGGCCTCGCCGTGAACCTGACGTACGAGAAGGGCCGGCTGACCCGCGCCGCGACCCGGGGCGACGGACGCGTCGGCGAGGACATCACGCCGAACATCCGCACCATCGCCGACATCCCCGAGCGGCTGCACGGCGACAACGTCCCGGATTTCGTGGAGATCCGCGGCGAGGTCTACTTCCCGATGGACAAGTTCCTGGAGCTGAACGAGAGACGGGTGGCCGCCGGCGAGCAGCCCTACGCCAACCCGCGCAACTCCGCCTCCGGCTCCCTGCGCCAGAAGGACCCCAAGGTCACGGCGACCCTCCCGCTGCACATGGTGGTCCACGGCATCGGCGCGCGCGAGGGCTTCACCATCGACTGCCTCTCCCACGCCTACGACCTGCTGCGCTCCTGGGGCCTGCCCACCGCCCGGCACAACGAGGTGGTGGACTCCCTGGAGGGTGTGCGCCGGTTCATCGCGCACTTCGGCGAGAACCGCCACTCCATGGAGCACGAGATCGACGGGGTGGTGGTCAAGCTCGACGAGATCCCGCTCCAGGGGCGGCTGGGCTCCACCGCACGGGCGCCCCGCTGGGCCATCGCCTGGAAGTACCCGCCGGAGGAGGTCAACACCAAGCTGGTGAACATCCTCGTCGGCGTCGGCCGCACCGGCCGGGTCACCCCCTACGCCCAGGTGGAACCGGTGCAGGTGGCCGGCTCCGAGGTCGAGTTCGCCACCCTGCACAACCAGGACGTGGTGAAGGCCAAGGGCGTCCTCATCGGCGACACGGTGGTGCTGCGCAAGGCCGGTGATGTCATTCCGGAGATCCTGGGGCCGGTGGCCGAGCTGAGGGACGGCACCGAGCGGGAGTTCGTGATGCCCGCCGAGTGCCCGGAGTGCGGCACCGCGCTGCGGCCCATGAAGGAGGGCGACATCGATGTGCGCTGCCCGAACGCCCGCTCCTGCCCGGCCCAGTTGCGCGAGCGGCTCTTCTATCTCGCGGGCCGCAAGGCGCTCGACATCGAGCACTTCGGCTATGTGGCGGCGGCGGCCCTCACCAGGCCGCTGGAGCCCTCGCAGCCCCCGCTGAGGGATGAGGGCGACCTCTTCGACCTCACGATGGAGCAGCTGCTCCCCATCCGGGCGTACGTCCTCGACCAGGACAGCAAGCTGCCCAAGCGGGACCCGAAGACGGGCGAGGACAAGATCGCCACCGTCTTCGCCAACCAGGAGGGCGAGGCCCGGAAGAACGCCGTGGCGATGCTGGAGAACATCGCGGCGGCCAGAACCCGCCCGCTCGCCCGGATTCTCACCGGGCTCTCCATCCGCCATGTGGGCCCGGTGGCGGCCGAGGCGCTGGCCCGGGAGTTCCGCTCCGTCCAGCGCATCCAGGAGGCCACCGAGGAGGAGCTGGCCGCCACCGAGGGGGTGGGCGCCACCATCGCCGCCTCCCTCAAGCAGTGGTTCGCCGAGGAGTGGCACCAGGAGATCCTGCGCAAGTGGCGGGCGGCCGGGGTGCGCATGGAGGACGAGGGCGCGGGTGAGGAGACCGGTCCCCGGCCGCTCGAAGGGGTCACCGTGGTCGTCACCGGAACCCTGGAGAACCACACCAGGGATGGCGCAAAAGAGGCCCTTCAGAGGCTCGGTGCGAAAGTGACCGGATCTGTTTCCAAGAAGACTGGATTTGTGGTTGTCGGAGACAACCCGGGTTCCAAGTACGACAAAGCGATGCAGCTGAAGGTGCCGGTTCTGAATGAGGAGGGATTCGGAATTCTGCTCGCGGAGGGTCCTGAGGCGGCCCGTGAGGCGGCAGTGCCTGCTGAGGCGTGACGGAGGGGGGCGTGCGCGGGAGTTGGAAGGGGCTCGCCCCGGCATCCGAAAGGCGCTGCCGGAGCGGGAACAAGACGACTTCCGCGCCGGGGGAACGACTGGTACAGGTCACCCGTTCGGCGCATAGCAGATGGATAAGGGTGGTCCGGTCGCATTCGGGCAAGAGCAGTAGAGCGCTGCCCGTCGGAGCGTCCCGCCGCCTACTGTTGAGATGTGCGCCTGTCGTGCACGGCCGCGTGGTGGGATTTCCGTCGTGGTGGCATGACAAAAGGGAACCATCGCCAGGCATCGGCACCGCCGGCTGTGAGAGGGACGGGAATGGAACCGACCGAGAGCGCCGCCCCTGTCCCACGGCCGCGCGGGCTCGCAGCCCTCGCGGGCCTCGCGGGCATGACACCCGGGCTGCACATCGCCGTCGTCACAGGAGCCGCGCTCGTCCTCGCCACCGGAATCAGCGGGGCGTTCCGGGACGACCGCGCGCTCTTCCCCGGCTCCACGGTGGGGTGGGCGTTCGCCGTGCTCACCGGGATCATCGTCGGGCATCTGGTGGCGCTCGGCCGGGACCGCTGGTGGGGCGGGACCGGCTCCGGCGCCGCCCTGACCATCGCGGTCCTGCTGCTCTACGGCTGGGTGCCCGCCGGGCTCGTCAGCCTCGCCGTCGTCGCCCTCGTGGGCACCGTCCGCAAACACCGCTGGCGGCACGGTGTGCTCCACGGCTCCGTCGACATCCTCGGCATCGGGGCGGCGGCCCTCGTCCTCGCGGCGTTCGGGGCGTCCCCCAGCGTCGAGCACCCCTGGGAGCCACTCGACTGGGGCATCGAGGCCGCGCCCGAACTGATCCTCGCGGCCACCGTCTACCTCGGGGTCACCCGGCTGCTTCTGTGGTACGTGCTCGCGCCCCAGGGCGGCGGACTGCCCACCATCGCCCGTACGGCCCTGCTGCGGCAGGGCCTCGTCGCTGTGGCACTGCTCGGTATCGCCCCGCTGATCTGTGTCGTCGCGGCGGCGCTGCCGGTGCTGCTCCCGCTCTTCGCGATACCGCTGATCGCTCTGGACTCCACCCTGTGGATCGCCCGCGCCCGGGCCGAGGAGCAGCTCCGCGACCCGCTCACCGGCCTCCCCAACCGGCAGTGGCTGCTGGAGCGGACCTGGTCCGCGCTGGAGGAGGCCGAGGCGGGCGGCACCCGCGCCGCGCTGGTCCTCATCGACCTCGACCGGTTCCGCTCGGTCAACGACACCCTCGGCCATCTGGCGGGGGACCGGCTGCTGTTGCAGATAGCCCACCGCCTCCGGCACGCCCTGCCGCGCGGCGCCGAGGCCGCCCGCCTCGGCGGCGACGAGTTCGCGGTGCTGCTCCCGACGGCGGACTCCATCACCAGCGCCCAGCGCGTGGCCCGGCAGCTCGCCGTGGAGCTGTCCTCGCCGCTGGACCTGGACGGGCTCACCCTCGTCCTGGAGGCCAGCGCGGGCGTCGCGGTCTTCCCGGAGCACGCCCTCGACGCGGAGGGGCTGCTGCGCCGCGCCGATGTGGCGATGTACCAGGCCAAGCGGGACCGCACGGGAGTGGAGGTGTACGAGTCGAAGCGCGACAGCAACACCCCCGACCGGCTCGGCCTCCTCGGCGATCTGCGCCGTGCGCTGGACGCGCGCGAGGTGGAGCTGCACTACCAGCCCAAGGTCCGCTTCGACGGGCATGTGGCGGGCCTGGAGGCGCTGGTCCGCTGGGTCCACCCGGACCGGGGGCGGGTGCCGCCGGACGAGTTCATCGCCATCGCGGAGTCCTCGGGGCTGATGCCCCACCTCACGGAGTACGTCCTCGACACGGCGCTCGCGCAGGTCGCCAAGTGGCGGGCGCAGGGGCTGAAGGTCCCGGTCGCGGTGAATGTCTCCCCGCGCGATGTCCACACCCCCGGTTTCGCCGGGTCCGTGGCCGCCCGGCTGGCCCGGCACGGGGTGCCGCCGGGCGCGCTCCAGCTGGAGATCACCGAGCATGTGCTGCTGGAGGACCCGCAGCGGGCCGCGGACACCCTGGCGGGGCTGACCGACCACGGCGTGAAGATGTCGCTGGACGACTTCGGCACCGGGTACTCCTCCCTCGTCCATCTGCGCCGGCTCCCGGTGAGCGAGCTGAAGATCGACCGCTCGTTCGTGGCCCGCCTCGCGGTGGACACCGAGGACGCGGAGATCGTCCGCTGCACGGTGGACCTGGCGCACTCGCTGGGGCTGCTGGTGGTGGCGGAGGGGGTGGAGGACGACGAGACGTGGGAGCGGCTGCGGGATCTGGGGTGTGACGCGGTGCAGGGGTGGTTGGTCGCTGCCGCTATGCCGCCGCAGGAGACCACCGCGTGGCTGCGGGCTCGTGGTGAGCGCGGCTGGCACCGCCACCCTCAGCCGGCCCCTCCCGCGCCCGACTCCACGGAGTCCCCCTCCACCCAGGTGGTTCCCTGACCGGGGCCGCAGGATGCGGGGTCCTGTGGCGCAGGGTCCGTCCTCAAGCGCCGGACGGGCTGAGTGTGCTCGGGCTCCCCGTGGCACGGGGGCCGTCCTCAAGCGCCGGACGGGCTGATGTGCTCGGGCTCCCCGTGGTGCGGGGGCCGTCCTCAAGCGCCGGACGGGCTGAGTGTGCTCGGGCTGCCCATGGACCGGTGTGCTCGGGTGGCCGGGCGGGATGGGGGTGGTCGGGGTGCCCATGGACCGGTGTGCTCGGGTGGCCGGGCGGGATGGGGGTGGTCGGGGTGCCCGTGGCCGGGGGGCTTCGTCCAGCCGAGGGGGGCGTCGGGATCGGGTGCCCCCGGCGAGCGGTCCCCGGGGGGCCGGGGGGCTCCGTTTCGTGGTCGAGGGGGGAAGGCCCATAGGATTGCGTCACAACACACACACTCACCCCTGAGGATCGCTGCATGCCTGGCATTACGCGCGAGGAGGTCGCCCACCTCGCCCGGCTGGCGCGTCTGGAGCTGTCCGGCGACGAACTCGACCATTTCGCCGGTCAGCTCGGAGACATCATCGGCGCGGTCGCCCGCGTCGCCGAAGTCGCCGACCAAGACGTACCCCCGACCTCCCACCCGCTGCCGCTGACCAACGTCATGCGCGCGGACGAGGTCCGTCCGTCGCTCACCCCCGAGCAGGCGCTCTCCGGCGCCCCTGCCCAGGAGCAGCAGCGTTTCAAGGTGCCGCAGATCCTGGGGGAGGACTAACACCACCATGACGGACATCATCAAGCTCACCGCCGCCGAGATCGCCGCGGGCATCGCCTCCGGCGAGCTCACCGCGGTCGAGGTCACCGAGGCCCACCTCGCCCGTATCGACGCCGTGGACGAGAAGGTCCACGCGTTCCTGCACATCGACCGCGAGGGCGCCCTCGCCCAGGCCCGTGCCGTGGACGCCAAGCGCGCCGCCGGCGAGCCGCTCGGCCCCCTCGCCGGGGTGCCCCTGGCGCTCAAGGACATCTTCACCACCGAGGGCGTCCCCACCACCGTGGGCTCCAAGATCCTCGAAGGCTGGATTCCCCCGTACGACGCCACCCTGACGCGCAGGCTGAAGGAGGCCGGCGTCGTCATCCTCGGCAAGACCAACATGGACGAGTTCGCCATGGGGTCCTCCACCGAGAACAGCGCCTACGGCCCCACCGGCAACCCCTGGGACCTCACCCGGATTCCCGGCGGCTCCGGCGGCGGCTCCAGCGCCGCCCTCGCCTCCTACGAGGCGCCCCTCGCCATCGGCACGGACACCGGCGGCTCCATCCGCCAGCCCGCCGCCGTCACCGGCACGGTCGGCGTCAAGCCGACCTACGGCGGCGTCTCCCGCTACGGCATGGTCGCCTTCTCGTCCTCCCTGGACCAGGGCGGCCCCTGCGCCCGCACGGTCCTGGACGCGGCCCTGCTGCACGAGGTCATCGCGGGCCACGACCCGCTGGACTCCACCTCCATCGACGCCCCGGTCCCGCCGGTCGTCGAGGCCGCCCGCAACGGCAGCGTCACGGGCATGCGCGTCGGTGTCGTCAAGCAGTTCCGCGGCGAGCACTACCAGGCCGGAGTGATGCAGCGCTTCGGCGAGGCCGTCACCCTGCTGGAGGAGCTGGGCGCCGAGATCGTCGAGCTGGACTGCCCCTCCTTCGACCTCGCCCTCTCCGCGTACTACCTGATCGCACCCTCCGAGTGCTCCTCGAACCTGGCCCGCTTCGACGCCATGCGGTACGGCCTGCGGGTCGGCGACGACGGCACCAGGTCGGCCGAGGAGGTCACCGCCCTCACCCGTGAGGCCGGCTTCGGCGACGAGGTCAAGCGCCGGATCATCCTCGGCACCTACGCGCTCAGCTCCGGCTACTACGACGCGTACTACGGCAGCGCCCAGAAGGTCCGCACGCTCATCCAGCAGGACTTCGACCGGTCCTTCGAGCAGGTGGATGTGATCGTCTCGCCGACGACCCCCACCACCGCGTTCCCGATCGGCGAGCGCGCCGACGACCCGATGGCGATGTACCTCGCCGACCTGTGCACGATCCCGACCAACCTGGCCGGCAACGCGGCGATGTCGCTGCCGTGCGGCCTGGCCCCGGAGGACAACCTCCCGGTCGGGCTGCAGATCATCGCTCCCGCCATGAAGGACGACCGGCTGTACAAGGTCGGCGCCGCCGTCGAGGCCGCCTTCGTGCGAAGGTGGGGGCACCCGCTGCTGGAGGAGGCACCGTCACTGTGAGCGCACTGACCAAGGCCAAGGGCTTCAAGAAGTCGAAGGCCGGCACCTACCTGTCGATCGGCACCACCGCTTTCGGGGCGCTCGGCGTCCTCAAGGCGGCGAAGAAGGCCCGCACCGAGCACGACACGCTCCGGCTGATCGACGCCGCGGTCACCGGTGCCGCCATTGTCACGGGCATCGCCCTGCTGGTGCGCGAGCTGAAGCGCATCGGCGACGACGACGTCCTGTTCGGCTGAGAGGGAAAGTTTTCACCGTGACCGTCACTGAACTGGTGTCGTACGAGGCGGCTCTCGCCGGCTACGACCCCGTCATGGGCCTTGAGGTCCATGTCGAACTGGGCACCAGAACGAAAATGTTCTGCGGCTGCTCCACCGAGCTGGGTGCCCCGGCCAACGCGCAGACCTGCCCGACCTGCCTCGGCCTGCCCGGCTCCCTCCCGGTCGTCAACGCGATCGGCATCGAGTCCGCCATCAAGATCGGTCTCGCCCTCAACTGCGAGATCGCCGAATGGTGCCGGTTCGCCCGGAAGAACTACTTCTATCCGGACATGCCGAAGAACTTCCAGACCTCCCAGTACGACGAGCCGATCGCCTTCAACGGCTATCTGGACGTCCAGCTGGAGGACGGCGAGGTCTTCCGTGTGGAGATCGAGCGCGCCCACATGGAGGAGGACACCGGCAAGTCGACCCACGTCGGCGGCGCCACCGGCCGTATCCACGGCGCGTCCCACTCCCTGCTGGACTACAACCGGGCCGGCATCCCGCTGATCGAGATCGTCACCAAGCCGATCGTCGGCGCGGGCGAGCGGGCCCCGGAGGTCGCCAAGGCGTACGTCGCCGAACTGCGCGAGCTGATCAAGGCGCTCGGCGTCTCCGAGGCCCGGATGGACAAGGGCCAGATGCGGTGTGACGTCAACCTCTCGCTGATGCCGAAGGGCACCACGGTGTTCGGCACCCGCAGCGAGACCAAGAACGTCAACTCGCTCCGCTCGGTCGAGCGCGCCGCCCGGTTCGAGATCCAGCGGCACGCCGCCGTACTGGAGACCGGCGGCACGATCGTCCAGGAGACCCGTCACTTCCACGAGGACGACGGCTCCACCACCTCCGGACGGATCAAGGACAACGCCGAGGACTACCGGTACTTCCCGGAGCCCGACCTCGTCCCCGTCGCTCCCTCCCGGGAGTGGGTGGAGGAGTTGCGCGCGGGCCTGCCCGAGCTGCCGCGGCTGCGCCGCAACCGGCTCCGCGAGGAGTGGGGCGTCTCCGAGCACGACATGCAGTCGATCCTCAACGCGGGCGCGGTCGAGCTGATCGCCGCCACCATCGAGGAGGGCGCCCCGGCCGACCAGGCGCGCAAGTGGTGGATGGGCGAGCTGGCCCGCAACGCCAATGAGTCCGGCCGCGCGCTGGACGAGCTGCCCATCACCCCCGGGCAGATCGCGCGGGTCACCGCGCTGGTGGCCGCCGGCGACCTCAACGACAAGCTGGCCCGCCAGGTCATCGAGGGCGTTCTCGCCGGCGAGGGCGACCCGGACACCGTCGTGGACAAGCGCGGTCTCAAGGTCGTCTCCGACGAGGGCGCGCTCGGCACGGCCGTGGACGAGGCCATCGCGGGCAACGCGGCCATCGCGGACAAGATCCGCGGCGGCAAGGTCGCGGCCGTCGGCGCGCTCGTCGGCGCGGTCATGAAGGCCACCCGGGGCCAGGCGGACGCCGCCCGGGTCAAGGAGCTGATCCTGGAGAGGCTCGGGGTGAGCGAGGGCTGATCCCTCCCGCGCCCCCGTGCCTCCGGCCGCGACGGCCCGTACGCCCTTCCGGGGCGTGTACGGGCCGCCGCGCCGTTCCGCCCCAGGCTCCGCCTCCACGCCAGGTCGGGGCGCCCGGCCGCCGCCCGCCGCGTCGTCGTCGGTCGCCGGCGCTCCGCGGGCTCCCTCCTCCGCCCCGCGATCGCCCCGCGCTCCACGGCACCGGACCCCGCTCACCGACCCGGCCCGATCCGGGGGAGACTCCCTAGTGCCGGACGCCGAGCCCCGGCAGCAGCAGCTCGCCGCGGTCCTTGCAGCTCACGTCCCGCGCCCGCAGGTCCTTCGGCTCCCTGGTGCCCCGCGCTCTCAGCTCGGCCATCGCCAGCCGGGCCGCCTCCGCCGTCTCGGGCTGCTCCGGATCGGGGAACTCCGCCTGCCACCAGCCCCGGTCCCGGGAGTGCCAGCCGCGTGAGCGCATCAGCCGGGCGCGCTCCGGGGTGTCCTCGCCGTCCCGGTCGTCCACCGAGACGTGCAGCCCGTCCCCCAGGGCGTAGGTGAGCTGGAGCCGGCGGCCCCGGTCGGCGCAGCTCGTCAGCGAGAACCCGGCCCAGTCGCCGCCGACCTGCACCGGCAACTGCTCCACCCAGGCCGCGAGCATCAGCTCCAGCGCGCTCCCGAAGTGCTCCAGGGACGAGGCCATCCGGCCGCCGGTGCGCTCCACCGGGGGCTCGCCCGGGCCCGTGCGGTCCAGCTGCCAGATGTACGGCAGCAGATCGAAGTCGTGCGGCTCCTCCGCCGACCAGGCGCCGCCCCAGGCGAAGACCGACAGCTCCTCGGCCTCCAGCGCGTCGGTGCCGTGGACGGAGAGCTGGGCCCGCTGCCGGCTCCCGGAGAGCAGCACGATCCGCTCGGCGCTCCGCCAGCGGACATTGGGCCCGTGGGCGGAGCCCCCGTAGAGCGTGGGCCGGCCGATCCGGGCGACGATCGCCGCGTAGACCGCGCCGAAGGCCTCCCGCCGCTCCCGGAGCGAGGCGCCCGGCTCGTACGCGAGCACCGGCACGGGGCCGCTCCCGGCCACGGCCCCGGTGGCCTCGTGCAGGGTCAGAGCGAACTCCGCGGCTTCGCCGGGCGTCAGGGTCGGCTGGTTGGTCCCCGTCGTCTCCATGCCGTCCATCGTGCCAGCCGGGACCGACAACGGGCGCGGCGGACAGGGTCATTCACCGGGCGGACGGTGCCCGGGCGGACCGTCGGCCGGCCACGGCGGACGACCGCGGACGGCGGACGGCGCCGCATCAGGGCAGGAAACAGCGGAATGCCACGCATGTGCGAGGATTTCCGGACGGCACCCGGGCGACAAGGACAGCCCCGCCGTCACCAGCCCGGCGGAAAGGCCACGATGTACGCGATCCCCCTGGAGTCCCCCGGCGGCACCAGCGCCGAGCTGCGCCCCCTGGAGCCGTGGCACGCGGAGGAGTTCCTCGCCCACATGGACCGGGGGCGGGAGTACATCGGTACGTACGTCGGCCTCCCGGACGTCACCACGGACCTCGCATCGGTACGCGCCTACCTCCAGGCGTACGCCGGCAAGCGGGCCGCCGACAGCGGCGGGCTGCACGGCATCTGGCTGGACGGCACGCTCGTCGGCGGGGTGCTGTTCCGGCTCTTCGACGCGGACGCGGGCACCTGCGAGGTCGGCTGCTGGCTCGAACCCGCCGCCGTGGGCAACGGTCTGGTCACCCGCGCCGCATCGGTGCTGATCGACTGGGCGGTCGAGCGGCGCGGGATTCACCGGGTGGAGTGGGTGGTCTCCTCGGGCAACAGCGCGAGCATCAGGGTCGCCGAGCGGCTGGGGATGCGGCTGGACGGCGTCATGCGGCAGACCTACCTCTACCGGGGCGTACGGCACGACATGGAGGTCTGGTCGACGCTGGCCCCCGAGTGGCGCGCCCGCCGCGAGGGCCCGGCCGGGGTCTGAGGCCGGCTCCGGGCCGTCCCCGAGGGGCTCTCAGAAGACTCTCAGACAGGCCGCCTACCGTGCGCCCAATGAACCCCACCGAGACCGACAAGACCACCGACAAGACCGCCGGGGAGACGACCGGCGAGGCCACCGGCCAGACGGCGCCGCAGAGCACCGAACCGGCCGTGACCATCGAGAAGAGCCCCGCCGACGAGACCTCCCGGCCGCCCGCCGACGCGGACTCCGGGGAGGCGGCGGAGGCCATCGGCGAGGTGGAGGGCGTCGACGGGACCGAGGAGCTGACCGAGACCCCCCGGGAGTCCTCAGGGCTGCTCTCGGCCTCGGCCGCGGTCGTCGCCGCCGGACTCGGGGTCGTCGGTCTCAGCGGCAGCTGGGTCAGCAGGATCGCCGCCGAACGGCAGACCCTGCTCGGCCAGATCCAGACCTCCCAGGGCGGCAGCCCGGCCGACCAGATCTCCGCGATGTGGGGCGACGCCTGGCACGCCACCGCCCTGGTGAACGGGATCTTCGCGCTGCTCGCCCTGATCGTCGGCCTCACCGTGCTCACCCGCCCGAACAAGCCGGGCTGGGTCCGCGCCGTCGCCGTCGGCGGGGCCGTGCTCGGCGGCATCGGGCTGCTCACGGCGACCGGGATGTACTTCGACCTCATCCTCGACCTCCCGAAGGCCGGATAACCGCGCCCCGGGGGCGGCGGCCCGGGGCACCGCCGCCGGGCCGCGAGCCGGCCGATCCGCCGGAGACCCGGGCGGGCGCACGGCCCTCGCCGCCCCCGCCCCGCACCCGCGGCTCCGTACACCCCGAGCCCCCCTGAGCCCCCCGCTCAGACGCCCGCCGGGGGGCCTTAGGGCGCCCCCGGCCTCCCGCCCCGGGTCCGGGGCCCGGCCTAAGGACCCGCCCCCCGGGGGAATGCGGCACTCTCCCGATGTGCCGCGCCCCCCTGGGAGACGAGATTGGTGACACGGCACAGCGCCGGTCGATCACCATCCACCAGGGGGCACGACATGTACGAGTACAGGCTTCAGGAGCTGCGCAGGGCGGAACTGATCCAGGAGGCCGAGGCCCACCGGATCGCCCGCAGCATCCGCCGGGAGCGCCGGGCCGCCAAGCGGTCCGGCAAGGACCCGGAGGGCCCGGCGGACGGCGGGCCGGAACAGTACGCACGGGCCGCCTGAGCGGTGCCCGGGGCCATGGGCACGCTACCGGCAGCTGTCGCGCTGTCAGACCGCTGTGCGATGCTCACCAGCGTGGAGACCAGGTCAGTCAGTCCCGTGTTCGTGGGCCGCGCCGGTGAGCTGTCCGCGCTCACCGACGCGCTCGGCCGTGCTCCGGGGGCCCCTCAGGCCCTGCTCATCGGCGGGGAGGCCGGGGTCGGCAAGACCCGGCTCATCGAGGAGCTGCTCATCGAGGCCGGGCGCCGGGGCGCGGTCGTCGCCGTCGGCGGCTGCGTCGAGATCGGCGCCGACGGGCTGCCGTTCGCACCGTTCTCCACCGCCCTGCGGGCCCTCAAGCTCCGGCTCCCCGACGAGCTGGCGGCAGCCGCCGCCGGCCAGGAGGACGAGCTGGCCCGGCTCCTGCCCGAGCTGGGCGAGCGCCCGCGCGGCGAGCACAGCCGCTACGACGAGGAGGACATGGCCCGCCTCTTCGAGCTGACCGTGCGGCTCCTGGAGCGGATCTCCGCCGAACGGACGGTCGTCCTGGTCCTGGAGGACATGCACTGGGCCGACGCCTCCACCCGCCACCTCCTGTCGTACCTCTTCCGCACCGTGGGCCGGGGCAGGCTCGTCGCCATCGCGACCTACCGCTCCGACGACGTCCACCGCCGTCACCCGCTGCGGCCCTTCCTCGCCGAGATGGACCGGATGCGCACCGTCCAGCGCATCGAGCTGACCCGCTTCACCCGCCCCGAGGTCCACCGCCAGCTCGCCGGCATCCTCGACGCCGAACCCGAACCGGCCATGGTCGACCGGGTCTTCGAACGCTCCGACGGCAATGCCTTCTTCGTCGAGGAGCTGGCCCGCAGCATGGCCGACGGCAGCACCTGCGGGCTCTCCGACTCCCTGCGCGATGTGCTGCTCGTCCGGGTCGAGGAGCTGTCCGAGGACGCCCAGCGGGTCGCCCGGATCGTCGCCGAGGGCGGCTCCACCGTGGAGTACGGCCTCCTCCTCGCCGTCGCCCGGCTCTGCGAGGACGACCTCATCGAGGCGCTGCGGGCCGCCGTCGGCGCCAACATCCTGCTGCCCTCCCCGGACGGCGACGGCTACCGCTTCCGCCACTCGCTCGCCCGCGAGGCGGTGAGCGACGATCTGCTCCCCGGCGAGCGCTCCCGCATCAACCGGCGGTACGCGGAGGTGCTGGAGGCCGATCCCGCCCTCGTCCGGGAGGACGAGCGGGCCACCCGCCTCGCCAGCTACTGGTACCACGCCCATGTGCCCGCCAAGGCCCTCCCCGCCGTGCTGCGGGCCTCCGTCGCCGCCCGGCTGCGCCACGCCTACGCCGAGCAGCTGCGGCTCCTGGAGCGCGCGATGGAGCTGTGGGACGCCGTCCCCGACGAGATCCGGGCCGCCCTGCGCCCGCTGGACTACGCCGAGGCCTACCCGGCGTGCGGCTGCGACCCCGACACCACCCCGCTGCGCTTCCTCGATCTGATGGCGGAGGCCACCGTCGCGGGCCGGCTCAGCAGTGAGCGCGAGCGGGCCCTGAAGATCACCAAGCGCGGTCAGCGCCTCGCCGTCGCCGAGAACGACCCGCTGCGCGCCGCCTGGTTCTCCGTGGAGCGCTCCCGGCTGGTCTCCGCGCTGAGCCGGGGCGACGGCTGGGCCGAGCTGGCCGAGGCCCAGGCCCTGGTGCGCGGACTGCCGCCGTCCGCCGTCCACGCCGAGGTGCTCGCCGAGGCCGCCGGCTGGCACCGGCTGCACGCCCCCGGCCCCGGCAGCCTGGAGACCGCCGAGCGCGCCGTGGAGTACGCCCGGATGGTCGGCGAGGAGGAGATCGAGCTGCGTTCCCGGCTGATCCTCGGCGGCCTGCTGGTCGACGCCGGGGACATCGACACCGGCCTCGCCGAGATGTACGCGGTCCGCGAGCGGAGCGTCGCCCTCGGTCTGCCCTCGCTGATCGGCCGGGCCTATGTGAATCTGCCGACCGCCCTGGAGAGCGTCGGGCGCTCCCGCGAGGCCGTGGAGGTCATGACCGAGGGCGCCGGCATCCTCCACCACTACGGCCTGCTGGACTCCCGGGCCTGGATGCTGTGCAACCTCTCCGAGTCGTACTACTCCCTCGGCCGCTGGGGCGAGGCGCACGCCGCCGCCGAGCAGGCGCTGCGCACCGGGCTCAGCCCCAAACCCCGGGGGTACGCGGCGCTCCACCTCGCGGTCCTCGCCCTCGCCCGGGGCGACCGGGCCGGCGCCGCCGCGCGGCTGACCGCCGCCAGGGCCCACTTCGGCCCCCACGACCCCCTGCACCAGAGTTCCCTGCCGCTGGCCGCCCTCGCGGTCGGGACGGCGGCGGCCGATGGCCGGGTGGCGGACGGCAGAGCCGAGTTCCGCAGGGCCGCCGAGGCCGGCTTCCCGCCCGGCACCCAGCGGTACTCCTGGCCGCTGGTGCGCGCCGCCGTCACCCTGGAGGCCGACGCCCGGGGGCTGCCCGAGGCGGAGGCCGGCCGGGCCGAAGCGCTGGCGCTGATCCGCAGGGCCGCCGGCCCGCTCGCCGGTGCCGTGCCGGTCTGGGCGGCCCATGAGCGCTGGGTCCGCGCCGAACTGCTCCGCGCCGAGGGCGCCGACACGGCCGCCGACTGGGCGGAGGCCGCCGAGGCCTTCGAGAACACCGGCTTCCCCTACGAACACGCGATGGTACGGATGCGCTGGGCGCTGGCCCTGCTGGCATCGGACCGCCCGCGCGCGGCGGAACTGCTCCGTCTCGCCGACCGCGCCGCCCGTGATCTGGGCGCCCACCCCCTCGTCCAGGACATCGCGCGCTGCGCCCAGAGCGCCAGGATCTCCCTGGCCCCCGGCGCGGCCGACGCCGCCGATCCCGCCGTCCAGCAGGCGCCGGCCCTGGGCCTCACCCCGCGCGAGCAGGATGTGCTCCGGCTGGTCGCGGCCGGCCGGAGCAACCGTCAGATCGCCGACACCCTGTACATATCGCCGAAGACGGCGAGCGTCCATGTCTCCAACATCCTCGCCAAGCTCTCCGTCTCGGGCCGGGGTGAGGCCGCCGCCCTCGCCCACCGGCTGCGCCTCTTCCCCCCGGCCGTCGAGGACCAGATCACGGCGTGAACCCGCCGGGAGCGCCTCAGCCGACCTTCAGCCGCAGGACGCGGTCGTCCCCGGGCCCGGGGGTGCCCCGGGTGTCGGTCTCGCTGGTGATCAGCCAGAGGGTGTCGGGGCCCGCCGCCAGGACGGTGCGCAGCCGGCCGTACTCTCCGCTCAGGAAGGACTCGGGCTCGGCGGCGAGCCCGGTCCCCGCCAGCGGGACGCGCCAGAGCCGCTCGCCGCGCAGGCCCGCCATCCAGATGGAGCCCCGGACCCAGGCGATACCGCTCGGGGACGCCTCCTCCGTGGACCAGACGGTCACCGGGTCGACGAACCGCGAGTCGCCGCCCTCGCCCTTCCCCTCCACCTCCGGCCAGCCGTAGTTCTTCCCCGGCTCGATCAGATTCAGCTCGTCCCAGGTGTTCTGGCCGAACTCCGCCGCCCACAGCCGCTTCTCGGAGTCCCAGGCCAGCCCCTGCACATTGCGGTGGCCCAGGGAGTAGACCAGCGACGCCGGGTCCGGGTTGCCCGGCGCGGGCCGGCCGTCCGGCGTCATGCGCAGGATCTTTCCGGCCAGCGACTTCGGGTCCTGGGCCAGCCCGGTCTCGCCGATCTCGCCGGTGCCCGCGTAGAGCATCCGGTCCGGGCCGAAGGCGATCCGCCCGCCGTTGTGGGTGAAGCCCTTGGGGATGTCCCGCAGGATCGTGTCCGGCGCGCTCAGCTGCCGGCCCGCGGGCTTCCGCTCGTCGAAGAGCATCCGGGCGACGCGGTTGTCGGACTCGGTGGTGAAGTAGGCGTAGACCATCCGGTCCGAGGCGAAGGACGGCGAGAGCGCGATCCCGAGGAGTCCGCCCTCACCGGCCGGGGCGACCCCCGGCACCGAGCCGATCCCGGTCTTCTTCCCGTCCTCGGCGTCCACCCGGGTGATCGTGCCCTCGTCGCGCGAGGAGACCAGCAGATCGCCCCCGGGCAGCACGGCCGCCCCCCAGGGCGACTTCAGCCCCTCCGTCAGCGTGGACACCACCTCCGCCGAGCCCTTCGCGGGCGGCGGGGACGGCTTCGGGGAGCCACCGGGGGAGGCGGAGGCGGCGGGGGACGAGGCGGCGGGGGCCGAGGTGGTCAGCCCCGGCAGGCCGTTCGGCGTCCCGTCCCCGTCCGACGAGCATCCGGTGGCCAGCAGGGCCACCACGGTGGCCAGCGCGGCCGTCACAGCGGGACGTTGCACAGTTCCGTTCCTTCCCGGCAGGCCGATCGAGCCGCCTGACTGTCCTTCCTACACCGCCCGGGGCCCCCGGGTCCCCGATCCGGACGATCTTTCGCCCCGAGCCCCGAGCCCCAAGCCCCGAGCGCCCGGCGCCCCGCGACGCCCCCCGAGCCCCCGCCCCCCTCAGTCCCAGGAGCCCCGCGCCTCCGGCAGCCCCGCTATCTCCCACAGATCCCTCGGCGAGAGCCCCAGCCGCACCGCCGAGGCGTTCTCCACCGCCCACTCCACCCGCTTGGTGCCCGGCACCGCCACCACGTTCCGGCCGCGCCCCAGCACCCACGCCAGCGCCACCTGCGCCGGGGTGATCCCCGGGCCGTGGCGCTCCGCTATCCGCCGCAGCCCCGCCACCACCGGCTGGTTCGCCGCCATCATCTCCGCCGTGAACCGGGGGTGCCGGGCCCGGATGTCGTCCGGCTCGAAGCCCTGCCCCGGAGTGAGCGTCCCGCTCAGATACCCGTTCCCGAGCGGCATCGCGGCCAGAAAGCCGACCCCCCGGGCCTCGCACCAGGGCAGCAGCCGCTCCAGCGCCTGCGGCGACCACACCGACAGCTCCGCCTGCACCGCGCTGACCGGGAACACCTGCTGCATCCGCTCCAGTTGCCGGATCGTTCCCTCGTACAGATGTCCGTCGGCCCGGCGTGAGCGGCGCACTCCCGGCCTGCGCACCTCCATCGCGCACATCCCCAGCGCCCGCACCTTCCCCGCGCCCACCAGTTCCGCCATCGCGCCCCAGGTCTCCTCGACCGGGACCTCGGGGTCGGCGCGGTGCAGCTGGTAGAGGTCGATCACATCGGTCTGGAGCCGCCGCAGCGACGCGTCACAGGCCCGCTTCACATACCCGGGCCGCCCATTGGCCACCACATGCTGCTCACCGGCGAGCAGCCCGACCTTGGTCGAGACGAACGCGTCCCGCCGCCGCTCCTTCAGCGCCCGGCCGAGCAGCAGCTCATTGGTGAAGGGACCGTACATATCGGCCGTGTCCAGCAGGGTGGAGCCCGCGTCCAGCGCGGCGTGCACCGTCCGCAGTGATCGTTCCCCGCGCTGCTGGGAGGTGGTGTAGGCCCAGTTCATCGGCATACAGCCGAGCCCGACCGCGCCCACCTCCAGAGCCGCCGCACCGAGTGTCCTGCGCTCCACCTGCCCGTACCCCTCCCTCAGCCGTCCACCAAACTAACCAATTAGCCTGCTGGCCATGACCGCAGACATATGGCTCTCCCTCCCGCCCGACGAGCTCGAAGATCTTCCCCCGGTCGCCGGGGCGGGCTACCGCTACCGCTACTGGAACGGCGGTCCGGACTTCCCCGCCGACCCGGCGGAGTGCGTCTTCTACACCTATCCGTATCTCCAGCCGGCCGAGATCTCGGTCCGTGTGCTGTCCGAGATGACCTCGCTGCGGGTCATCCAGACACTCTCCGCAGGCACCGACCACCTCGCGCCGGGCCTGGCGTCGCTCCACCCCGGCGTACGCCTCTGCAACGCCAAGGGGGTCCACGACGCCTCCACCGCCGAGCTGGCCCTCGCCCTGACCCTCGCCTCCCTGCGGGCCCTGCCCTCCTTCGTCCGGGGCCAGGACGCCGAGGAGTGGCGGGCCGGCTTCTATCCCTCGCTCGCCGACAAGTCCGTCCTCATCGTCGGGTACGGATCGATCGGCGCGGCCATCGAGGACCGGCTCGCGCCCTTTGAGTGCGCGCGGGTCGCGCGCGTCGCGCGCTCCGCCCGCACAACGGCGCGCGGGGAGGTGCACGGTCTCGCCGATGTGCCCTCTCTGCTCCCGAACGCCGACGTCGTGATCCTTTCAACCCCACTGACCGAGCGGACGAAGGGGCTGGTGGACGCGGAGTTCCTGGCACGGATGAAGGACGGGGCACTTCTGGTCAATGTCGCCCGGGGACAGGTGGTGGACACCCAAGCGCTGCTCGCCGAGGTGACGACCGGGCGCATCACCGCGGCCCTCGATGTCACCGACCCCGAGCCGCTGCCCTCCGGACATCCCCTCTGGCACGCTCCTGGAGTGCTGATCAGTCCGCATGTCGGCGGTTCCACTTCGGCGTTCCGGCCGCGCGCCGAGCGGCTTCTCATCCGCCAGATCGCCCGTTTTGTCGCGGGCGAGCCGCTCGACAATCTCGTACTCACCACCGAATAGCCCCGGCCTTCCGGAGCCGCCCCGTGCACCGGCACCATGACTCCGGCGCCCCGGCGCGAAACCGTCACAGGCGAAAACTCTGCGAAGTCATCCGATCGCTCCGCGTGCCTGCGTGGCGAATGGTGGTCACTGAGAGTAGAGGGCCTATGTCCCTGAGTGACGATCCTGGTGTATCGTCCGGTCCTGGGGGCCGCGCCGGAGCAAGGGGCGGTGCGGTGATGCGACCTGACTGCCGATCGGACTTCGAGGGGGGCGACGGGCGATGCACGGCCAATGGACCAAAGATCCGACACGGCGAGGACGCCGACGACGACCCTCGCCCTCCCCGTACCACCCCGCCGGCGCCGCCACGGACCCGGCGGTGCGCCGCTGTCCGGTGCCGACACCCCGGGGAGCGACCCGGTGAGCGCGCCGGGGGCGCTCCTGGCCCGAGAGTCCGTCTCCGCCGGCACCGGACTGCTCACCCAGCTCTTCCTCGCCCTCGTCTGCGCCGGCTATGCCGTCGGTGCCGCCCTCGGCTGGGGCTCCCGCGAGCTGGCCCTCATCATGGGCGACTTCGGCCTCAGCGCCGGTGCCCTGATCGCCGCCGTCTCCTGTTTTCTCTACGCCCGTAGCAGCCCTCCCCGGGTCCGCCCCGCCTGGCTGCTCTTCGCCCTCTCCTCCGCCATGGCCTGCGCGGGAAACGCGGTCTGGGGGTGGTACGAGGTGGTGCTCCAGCGCAAGGTGCCCGATCTGTCCATCGCCGATCTCTTCTTCCTCTGCTTCGCCCCGCCCGCCATCATCGGCCTGCTCGTGCTCGCCAAGCGCCCGGTCACCCGGGCCGGCTGGGTCTGCCTCGGTCTCGACGCCTGGCTGATCGGCGGCTCCCTGCTGACCCTCTCCTGGAGCCTCGCGCTCGCCCACACCACCCGGGTGCAGGGCGAGAGCGTGGCTCCCGCCGCGCTCGCGCTCGCCTATCCGCTGCTGGACATCGTCCTGGTCAGCATGGTCTTCGCGCTGCACTTCCGGCGCTCGGCCACCAACCGCTCCGCCGTCAACACCGCGATCGGCGCCCTCGCGCTGACCGTCGTCTGCGATGCGCTCTTCACCTCACCGCTGCTGCGGGAGACCTACCGGTCGGGACAGCTCCTCGACGCGGGCTGGTTCGCCGGTTCCCTGCTGCTCGCCTACGCCCCCTGGGGGGCCCGCCGCTGCGTCGAAGTGGTCCGGGTCCAGCGCGCACCGCGCCACCCCGCGGGCCGGCCGGTCGCCGGATCGCTGGCCGCCCTGACCCCCTATCTCGCCGCCGCCGTCTGCACCCTCGGCATCCTCTACAACGTTGTCGAGGGCCGCACCCCCGACCGCGTCGTCGTCCTCACCGGCTGCACGGTGGTCCTCGCCCTCGTCGTACGGCAGGGCATCATGCTCCAGGACAATGTCGCCCTCACCCACGAGCTGGCCCAGAAGGAGAACCACTTCCGCTCCCTGGTCCAGGGGTCCAGCGATGTCATCATGATCGCCGCCCCCAGCGGGATGCTGCACTATGTCAGCCCCGCCGCCTCCGGTGTCTACGGACGCGACGCCGAGGAGCTGGTCGGCTCCCCGCTCTCCTCCCTCATCCATCCCGACGACCTCGGCCGGGTCCTGCACGAGGTGCGCCGCTTCCTGGCCGCCCCGCCGGCGGACGAGCCCACCACCCGCATCGAGTGCCGCTTCAAGTCCGGCGGGGGCGCCTGGCTCAATGTGGAGTCCACCGTCAACCGCCACCAGGGCGGGCTGATCTTCAACAGCCGCGATGTCACCGACCGGGTGCGGCTCCAGGCCCAGCTCCAGCACAGCGCCGAGCACGACCCGCTCACCGATCTGCCCAACCGGGCCCTGTTCACCGAGCGGGTCCGGCAGGCGCTCACCGGCCGGCGCGCCGGCGACCCCGGCACCGCCGTGCTCTTCATCGACCTCGACGGCTTCAAGGGCGTCAACGACCGCCTCGGCCACCAGGCCGGGGACAATCTGCTGATCCAGGCGGCCCACCGGCTGGAGGACTCCGTCCGCTCCGGCGACACCGCCGCCAGGCTCGGCGGCGACGAGTTCGCCGCCCTCATCCTCGGCGAGGGCATCCGCGACCAGACCGACCGGGAGAGCCAGGTCGTCGAGATCGCCGACCGGCTCCGCCTCACCCTCTCCCAGCCCTACCGCATCGACGGCAACGACGTACGGGTGGCCGCCTCCATCGGGGTCGCCTTCGCGGAGAAGGGGATCACCCCCACCGATCTGATGCGCAACGCCGATCTGGCCATGTACCGGGCCAAGGCCGCCGGCAAGGACCGGGTCGAGCTGTACGTGCCCCAGATGCAGGCCGAGGTGGTGCGCCGCACCGAGCTGGCCGCCCGGCTCCGCAGCGCGCTCCACGAGGGCGAGTTCGCCCTGCTCCACCAGCCGGTGGTCTCGCTCACCACCGGCCGGATCGAGTCCGTCACCGCCCAGGCGCGCTGGCGCTCGACCCAGGGCATCCTCTTCACCCCGGCCGAGTACCTCCGGGTCTCGGCCGACAGCGACCGCACCGCCGACCTGGGGCGCTGGCTGCTGGAGGAGGCCGTGCAGCAGGCCGCCGAGCGGGACCGGCTCGGCCACCGGGTCCCCGTGTCGGTCCGGCTCTCCGCCCGCCGGCTGCTGGACAGATCCCTGCCGATGGGCACCGTCGAGGCCCTGCTCAACCGGCACGGGCTACCGTCCGGGGCGCTGATCGTCGAGCTGGCCGACAGCGACCCCCGGATCTCCTTCGACGAGCTGGAGCAGCGGCTGGTGGCCCTGCGCAGACTCGGCGTGCGGATCGCTCTCGACGGCTTCGGCACCGGCCACGCCGCCTTCACGGCGCTGCGCAGACTCCCCGTCGACATACTGAAACTGGACAGATGTCTGGTCGAGGGCATCGTGGAGTCCGCCCGGCTGCACAAGATCACCAACGGGCTGCTGCGGATCGCCGGAGACCTCGGTCTCCAGTCCGTGGCCGACGGGGTGGACGCGCCGGAGCAGGTGATCGCCCTGCGCGCCATGGGCTGCACTCATGGCCAGGGCATGGCCTTCTCCGGACTGCTCGACGAGTACCGGCTGCGCCGCGCCCTGGTCCGGGACGACTTCCCGGTGCCGGGCGGTCTGGCCCTGCCCGTTCCGCACCGCTGGAGGGTGGAGCATCCGCAGTGGACCAAGTAGGCGCATGGCTCAGATAGTGAGACGCGCATCCCACCCGCTTGACAGTCATGGCGGGTCGGGGAGAGGGTCAATGCCATGCGCACCCGAATTCTCGTACTTGGAAAGCGCGTCGGCTGAGCGGGGACCTCACCAGGCCCCCGCTGACACCCTCCCGACGCGCTCCCCTCGCTTGCCTCACGGCACGAGGGGTTTTTTGTTGCACCGGCACCCCGCCCAAGCCGCAAGAAACCACGCGAAAACGTCAGTCCGCTCCTCAGCTCCAACCCTCAGCTTCAGCCCTCAGCTTCGAGAAGAGAATGCCGATGACCGAGCAGGCCACCGGGGCCCACCATCCGCAGCCGCGGGCCCGTAACGGCGGACACCCGACCGCCGCAGTTGAGCACGTCACGGGCGCGCAGTCGCTCATCCGCTCTCTGGAGGAAGTGGGCGCCGACACCGTCTTCGGCATTCCCGGCGGGGCCATCCTCCCGGCGTACGACCCGATGATGGACTCCACCCGGGTCCGTCACATCCTGGTCCGCCACGAGCAGGGCGCCGGCCACGCGGCCACCGGATACGCCCAGGCCACCGGCAAGGTCGGGGTCTGCATGGCGACCTCGGGCCCCGGCGCCACCAATCTGGTCACCCCGATCGCCGACGCGCACATGGACTCCGTCCCGCTGGTCGCGATCACCGGCCAGGTCGCCTCCAAGGCGATCGGCACCGACGCCTTCCAGGAGGCGGACATCGTCGGCATCACCATGCCGATCACCAAGCACAACTTCCTCGTCACCAAGGCCGAGGACATCCCGCGCACCATCGCCGAGGCCTTCCACATCGCCTCCACCGGCCGCCCCGGGCCCGTCCTGGTCGACATCGCCAAGGACGCCCTCCAGGCCCGGACCACCTTCAGCTGGCCCCCCGCCCTCGATCTGCCCGGCTACCGCCCGGTCACCAAGCCGCACGCCAAGCAGATCCGGGAGGCCGCCAAGCTGATCGTCCAGGCCAGGCGCCCGGTCCTCTACGTCGGCGGCGGGGTCCTCAAGGCCCGCGCCTCCGCCGAGCTGAAGGTCCTCGCGGAACTCACCGGAGCCCCCGTCACCACCACCCTGATGGCGCTGGGCGCATTCCCCGACAGCCACCCGCTGCACGTCGGAATGCCGGGCATGCACGGTTCGGTCACCGCCGTCACCGCACTCCAGAAGGCCGACCTGATCGTCGCCCTGGGAGCCCGCTTCGATGACCGCGTCACCGGGAAGCTCGACAGCTTCGCCCCGTACGCGAAGATCGTCCACGCCGATGTCGACCCGGCGGAGATCGGCAAGAACCGCACCGCCGACGTCCCGATCGTCGGCGACGCCCGCGAGGTCATCGCCGACCTGGTCCAGGCCGTCCAGGCCGAGCACAGCGACGGCCACACCGGCGACTACAGCCTCTGGTGGAAGGACCTCAACCGCTGGCGCGAGACCTACCCCCTCGGCTACGACCAGCCCGAGAACGGCAGCCTCTCCCCGCAGCAGGTCATCCAGCGCATCGGACAGCTCGCCCCCGAGGACACCATCTACGCGGCCGGCGTCGGCCAGCACCAGATGTGGGCGGCCCACTTCATCAGCTACGAGCGGCCCGCCACCTGGCTGAACTCCGGCGGCGCCGGAACGATGGGGTACGCGGTCCCCGCCGCCATGGGCGCGAAGGCCGGGGCCCCCGACCGCACCGTCTGGGCCATCGACGGCGACGGCTGCTTCCAGATGACCAACCAGGAACTCACCACCTGCGCGCTCAACAACATCCCGATCAAGGTCGCCATCATCAACAACGGCGCGCTCGGGATGGTCCGCCAGTGGCAGACCCTCTTCTACAACCAGCGGTACTCCAACACCGTGCTGCACTCCGGCCCCGGAGCCAGCGGCAAGGAGCCCAGCGCCGGCACCCGCGTCCCCGACTTCGTCAAGCTCTCCGAGGCCATGGGCTGTGTCGCACTGCGCTGTGAGTCCCCGGACGACCTGGACAAGGTCATCGCCGAGGCCAACGCGATCAACGACCGCCCCGTGGTGATCGACTTCATCGTCCACGAGGACGCCATGGTCTGGCCGATGGTCGCCGCCGGCACCTCCAACGACGAGGTCCTGGCCGCGCGGGGCGTCCGCCCCGACTTCGGCGACAGCGCAGACGACTGACCGAGCAGAGAGAGACGAGAGACCGACCCATGTCCAAGCACACGCTCTCCGTTCTGGTCGAGAACACCCCCGGCATCCTCGCCCGGATCGCCGCCCTGTTCTCCCGCCGGGGCTTCAACATCGACTCCCTCGCCGTCGGCGTCACCGAGCACCCCGACATCTCCCGCATCACCATCGTGGTCACGGTCGAGGACCTGCCGCTGGAGCAGGTGACCAAGCAGCTCAACAAGCTGGTCAACGTTCTGAAGATCGTCGAACTGGAGCCGGGCTCCGCGATCCAGCGCGAACTGGTGCTGGTGAAGGTCCGCGCGGACAACGAGACCCGCTCCCAGATCGTGGAGATCGTCCAGCTCTTCCGCGCCAAGACGGTCGATGTCTCACCCGACGCGGTCACCATCGAGGCCACCGGCTCCGGCGACAAGCTCGACGCGATGCTCAAGATGCTGGAGCAGTTCGGTATCAAGGAGCTGGTGCAGTCGGGGACCATCGCCATAGGGCGCGGCGCCCGCTCGATCACGGACCGCTCCCTGCGGGCCCTGGACCGCAGCGCCTGACCCACCCGCGCGCCCCACAGCGGTGCTGTGGGACGCGCTCGCGGAGCGGCGCCGTGACCTGTGCCCGCACCGCACCGTGACCTGTGCTCGCATAGCGAGACCGGAAGACTTGTCCATCCATCCCCGCCGTACGGTGGGACGCACACCTGCACACCAAGGAGACATTCCAGTGGCCGAGCTGTTCTATGACGACGACGCCGACCTGACCATCATCCAGAACCGCAAGGTCGCGGTCATCGGATACGGCAGCCAGGGCCACGCCCACGCGCTGTCGCTCCGTGACTCGGGTGTCGACGTCCGCGTCGGTCTGCACGAGGGCTCCAAGTCCAAGGCCAGGGCCGAGGAGCAGGGCCTGACCGTCGTCACCCCCGCCGAGGCGTCGGCCTGGGCCGATGTCGTCATGGTCCTGGTCCCGGACCCGATCCAGGCCCAGGTCTACGAGGAGTCCATCGCTCCGCACCTCAAGGACGGCGACGCGCTGTTCTTCGGCCACGGCCTGAACATCCGCTTCGGCTTCATCAAGCCGCCGGCCGGTGTCGACGTCGCCATGGTCGCCCCCAAGGGCCCGGGCCACCTGGTCCGCCGCCAGTACGAGGAGGGCCGCGGCGTTCCGTGTATCGCCGCCGTCGAGCAGGACGCCACCGGCAACGGCTTCGCGCTCGCCCTCTCGTACGCCAAGGGCATCGGCGGCACCCGCGCCGGCGTCATCAAGACCACCTTCACCGAGGAGACCGAGACCGACCTCTTCGGCGAGCAGGCCGTGCTGTGCGGCGGTGCGTCGGCGCTCGTCAAGGCCGGCTTCGAGACCCTGGTCGAGGCCGGTTACCAGCCGGAGATCGCGTACTTCGAGTGCCTCCACGAGCTGAAGCTGATCGTGGACCTGATGTACGAGGGCGGCCTGGAGAAGATGCGCTGGTCGGTCTCCGAGACCGCCGAGTGGGGCGACTACGTCACCGGCCCCCGCATCATCACGGACCAGACCAAGGCCGAGATGAAGAAGGTCCTCACCGAGATCCAGGACGGCACCTTCGCCCGCAACTGGATGGACGAGTACCACGGCGGTCTGAAGAAGTACAACGAGTACAAGAAGCAGGACGAGAACCACCTGCTGGAGACCACGGGCAAGGAGCTGCGCAAGCTCATGAGCTGGGTCGACAACGACGACGCGTGAGTCGTGGGCGAGGGCCGGGACGCAGGGGTCCCGGCCCTTCGCCGTATCCCGGCCCGGTCGGGACCGGCACCGCCGGGGGCGGGCAGTGCTCCACTTCGTCCGGCCACGGACGGGTGATCCTGCCTCTCAGGCGCAAGACATGGCCCAAAGCACCACTACACTTCTCGACAACACACGCGTCAGGCCCACAGTGTCGTGCGTCTTCCACGCGGCTTGCCCCCTCCACCGCCTGCGGCCGTCGGGACGGCCGTCCGCACTGGACATGTGAGGACTCACGTGAGCTCGAACCCCAGCAAGAAGCCAGTGGTACTCATCGCTGAAGAGCTGTCGCCCGCCACTGTGGACGCGCTCGGCCCCGACTTCGAGATCCGGCACTGCAACGGCGCGAACCGCGCGGAGCTGCTCCCCGCCATCGCCGATGTCGACGCCATCCTGGTCCGCTCCGCCACCAAGGTCGACGCCGAGGCCATCGCCGCCGCCCGCAAACTGCGGGTCGTCGCCCGTGCGGGCGTCGGCCTGGACAATGTCGACGTCTCCGCCGCCACCAAGGCCGGCGTGATGGTGGTCAACGCCCCGACCTCCAATATCGTCACCGCCGCCGAGCTGGCCTGCGGTCTGCTGGTCGCCACCGCGCGCAATATCCCGCAGGCCAACACCGCGCTGAAGAACGGCGAGTGGAAGCGCTCCAAGTACACCGGTGTCGAGCTGAGCGAGAAGGTCCTCGGTGTCGTCGGCCTCGGCCGCATCGGTGTGCTGGTCGCCCAGCGGATGTCCGCCTTCGGCATGAAGATCGTGGCGTACGACCCCTATGTGCAGCCCGCCCGGGCCGCGCAGATGGGCGTCAAGCTGCTCTCCCTCGACGAGCTGCTCGAAGTCGCGGACTTCATCACGGTCCACCTCCCCAAGACGCCCGAGACCCTGGGGCTGATCGGCGACGACGCCCTGCACAAGGTCAAGCCGACCGTGCGGATCGTCAACGCCGCGCGCGGCGGGATCGTCGACGAGGAGGCGCTGTACTCGGCACTCAAGGAGGGCCGGGTCGCGGGCGCCGGTCTCGACGTGTACGCCAAGGAGCCCTGCACGGACTCCCCGCTCTTCCAGTTCGACCAGGTCGTCTGCACCCCGCACCTCGGCGCCTCCACCGACGAGGCCCAGGAGAAGGCCGGCGTCGCCGTCGCCCGTTCGGTGCGGCTCGCGCTCGCCGGCGAGCTGGTCCCGGACGCGGTCAACGTCCAGGGCGGAGTGATCGCCGAGGACGTCAAGCCCGGACTGCCGCTGGCCGAGCGCCTCGGCCGGATCTTCACCGCGCTCGCCGGCGAGGTCGCGGTCCGCCTCGATGTCGAGGTCTACGGCGAGATCACCCAGCACGATGTGAAGGTGCTCGAACTCTCCGCGCTGAAGGGCGTGTTCGAGGACGTCGTCGACGAGACCGTCTCGTATGTCAACGCCCCGCTCTTCGCCCAGGAGCGCGGTGTCGAGGTGCGGCTGACGACCAGCTCCGAGTCCCCGGAGCACCGCAATGTCGTCACCGTGCGCGGCACGCTCTCCGGTGGCGAGGAGGTCTCGGTCTCCGGCACCCTCGCCGGCCCCAAGAACCACCAGAAGATCGTCGCCATCGGTGACCACGGCGTGGATCTGGCGCTCGCCGACCACATGGCCGTGCTGCGGTACGAGGACCGCCCCGGTGTCGTCGGCACCGTCGGCCGGATTCTCGGCGAGGCCGGGCTGAACATCGCGGGCATGCAGGTCTCGCGCGCGGAGGAGGGCGGGGAGGCGCTGGTCGTGCTGACCGTCGACGACACCGTGCCCCAGTCCGTGCTCACGGAGATCGCCGAGGAGATCGGCGCGGTCTCGGCCCGCTCGGTGAACCTCACCGACTGAGCCGTTCCCGCCGCACGGCGCACGACCGTACGGGTGAGGGCCCGGCGCACCGGAGGCTCGGGCCTCCCGGCGCGCCGGGCCCTCACCCGTACCGGCCGGTCCCGCTACAGACGGGCGGCCTTCAGCGCCATGTGGAGGAGCAGCCGGTCCTCGCCGTCCGCGAGATCGAGACCGGTCAGCTGCTCCACCCGGGAGAGCCGGTAGTACAGCGTCTGCCGGTGGATGCCGAGCGCGGACGCCGTGCGGCCCGCCTGGCCCGCGCAGTCGAGGAACACCTCGGCGGTGCGGGCCAGTTCCGTGTGGGAGCGCTCCAGCAGCTCCCGTACGGAGCGGTCCGGCGGGGCGCCGTGGGGGAGGGCGGCCAGCAGGCGGTAGGGGCCGATGCCCGACCACGGGGCGACCGGGCCGAGCCGGGGCTGGGCCCGGGCCGCCCGGGCCGCCGCCAGCGCCTCCCGCCAGCCCTCGCCCAGCCCGGTGAGCCCGCGCCGGGAGGCGCCGACGCCTCCGGTCGCCGGGCCGCCCGCCGTGGTGCGCAGGCGTTCGGCCGCCGCCAGCGCGGGGGCGGGGGTGTCGGCGGCGCGCAGGCGCACCAGCACGGCCAGGGCGTGGGCCGTGTGCCCGGCCGGACGGTCCCCGGAGCCGGGAGATCCGGATGCCCCGGGGCCGGTGGGAGCCGCCCCGGGAGGGGCGCCGCCGGCCGGTCCCGCCGCCCCCGGCCCGGGCGGCGGGCCGGCGGGCTCCGGCTCGCCGGGGCCGGGCAGGGGCATGGTGCAGACGGCCGCCGCACCCGGCAGCGAGCGGGCCGGCGGTGCGTCGGCCGAGGGCCACGGGGTCACACAGACCACGGCGTGCGGCCCGTCCGCCCCCCGCTCGTCCCCGCCGAGCGCGGTCCGCAGCGCGGCCACCGCCATGTCGTACTGCCAGCCGCGCCGGGCCGTCAGTACCGCCCGCAGCTCCCGGGAGAGATCCGCGCCCGCCCGCTCCTCGTCCGCCAGCAGGCTCCCGATCCGCTCGGCGACCTCCATCGCCGCCGCCAGCCGGTCGTCGGTGGGGCCGGGGGTGGAGTCGAGCAGCCAGACATAGCCGAGGACGACGCCCCGGTGCCGTACCGGGAGACAGATCCGGCCCCGGACCACCCCGGCGTCCGGGGCGGCGGGGATGCGGACGGGGCCCGTCGCGCGGGCGATGCCGAACCCCTCGAACCAGGCGCGGACGGCGGGGGCGGACTTCCGGGTGAGGATCGAGCGGGTCCTGACCGGGTCCATCGCGCTGTCGTCGTCGCTGTCGTGCGCGCCGAAGGCGATCAGCCCGAAATCGCGGTTCTCCAGTGTCGCCGGGGCCTCCAGCAGACCGGAGATCTCATCGACGAGATCCTGGTAATCGCCCTTCATCAGGACATTCTGGCATGTCTCTCAGACATATGTCTGAGATCCCGGCCACGGATGCGTGACAGCTGTCGATGGCCGGGCACCGGAGCGATCCTTAGATTTCACGGTGGTTCTTCGTGCCGTTCCGGACGCGTTTCCCGTGATCCGTGCCCGGCGCCGTCCGTACTTCTCGATGGAGGTCCCCGTGCTGGGTCCCGTGATCCTCGCCGCCTCGCGCAGCGACCAGATGCGCCGGATTGTCTCGGCCGCTCCGGTCACCAAGCCCGTGGTGAACCGTTTCATCGCCGGTGAGTCGGTCCTGGAGACGGTCCCCGTCGTCCAGGAGACCGCCGCCCGGGGTCTGGAGATCACGCTCGATGTCCTCGGCGAGGACATCACCGACCCGGCCGAGGCGCTGCGCGCCCGTGACGCCTATCTGGAGCTGATCGAGGCCCTCAAGCCGCTGGACCTCGGGGTCCGCGCCGAGATGTCGGTGAAGCTCTCCTCCTTCGGCCAGGCCCTCACCGGCGGCCACGAGCTGGCGCTGCGGAATGTCACTCCGGTGGTCGAGGCCGCCGCCGAGATCGGCACCACGGTCACCCTCGACATGGAGGACCACACCACCGTCGACTCGACCCTGGCGATCCACGCCGAGCTGCGCGAGCGGTTCCCCCAGACGGGCGCCGTGGTCCAGTCGTACCTCTTCCGCACCGAGGACGACTGCCGCGCGCTCGCCGACGCGGGCTCCCGGGTCCGGCTGGTCAAGGGCGCCTACAAGGAGCCCGAGACCGTCGCCCACCAGGACAAGGCCGAGGTCGACAAGGCGTACATCCGCTGCCTGAAGATCCTGATGGAGGGCGAGGGCTACCCGATGATCGGGTCCCACGACCCGCGCATCATCTCCATCAGCCAGGAGCTGGCCCGCCGCGCCGGACGTAAGCTCGACGAGTACGAGTTCCAGATGCTGTACGGCATCCGTGAGGCCGAGCAGCACCGGCTGGCGGCCGAGGGCCACCGCGTGCGCGTCTACATCGCGTACGGCACCGACTGGTACGGCTACTTCATGCGCCGCCTCGCGGAGCGCCCCGCCAACCTGGCGTTCTTCCTGCGCTCGCTGGTCAGCCGCGGCTGAACCCCCACAACCGACCTACTGCTTAAGGAGATTCGGCACCCATGGACGCTGTGACCAAGGTTCCCGCGCCGGTCAACGAGCCGGTGCACGGCTACGCCCCCGGCTCCCCCGAGCGCGCCCGTCTGGAGGCCAGGCTCAAGGAGCTGGCCGAGAACCCGATCGACCTGCCGATGACCATCGGCGGCGTACGGCGGATGGGTGGCGGCGAGCGGGTCGACGTCGTGCAGCCGCACAACCACGGCGCGGTGCTCGGCACCTTCGCCGGCGCCACCGAGCAGGACGCCCAGGACGCGATCGACGCCGCCCTGGCCGCGGCCCCCGCCTGGCGCGCCATGTCCTTCGACGACCGCGCCGCGATCATTCTGCGCGCCGCCGAGCTGCTCTCCGGCCCCTGGCGCGAGACGCTGGCCGCCTCCACCATGCTGGGCCAGTCCAAGACCGCCCAGCAGGCCGAGATCGACACTCCCTGTGAGCTGATCGACTTCTGGCGCTTCAATGTCGCCTACGCCCGCGACATCCTGGCCGAGCAGCCCCCGGCCAACTCCCCGGGTGTGTGGAACCGCATGGACCACCGCCCGCTGGAGGGCTTCGTCTACGCGATCACGCCCTTCAACTTCACCGCCATCGCGGGCAACCTCCCCACCGCCCCCGCCCTCATGGGCAATGTCGTGGTGTGGAAGCCGTCCCCGACCCAGACCCACTCCGCCGTGCTGCTGATGCGGCTCCTGGAGGAGGCGGGCCTGCCCAAGGGCGTCATCAACCTGGTGACCGGTGACGGCATCGCCGTCTCCGAGGTGGCGCTGAACCACCGCGACCTGGCCGGTATCCACTTCACCGGCTCGACCCGGACCTTCCAGCACCTGTGGAGGACGGTCGGCAACAACATCGAGAAGTACCGCTCCTACCCGCGGATCGTCGGCGAGACCGGCGGCAAGGACTTCGTGGTCGCGCACCCGAGCGCCGACCGCGCCGTGCTGAAGACCGCGCTGACCCGCGGCTCCTTCGAGTTCCAGGGCCAGAAGTGCTCCGCTTCCTCGCGTGCGTACGTTCCGGCCTCCATCTGGAACGACGGGTTCAAGGAGGAGTTCGCGGCCGAGGTCGACGGCATCGCCATGGGTGATGTCACCGATCTGTCGAACTTCATCGGCGCCGTGATCGACGAGCGCTCCTTCGCCAAGAACAAGGCCGCGATCGACCGTGCCGCCGCCGACCCGGCGTGCACGATCATCGCCGGCGGCACCTGTGACGACTCGGTCGGCTACTTCGTCCGCCCGACCGTCATCGAGTGCTCCGACCCGGAGAACGAGGTCTTCAAGGCGGAGTACTTCGGTCCGATCCTCGCGGTCCATGTCTACGAGGACGACCGCTACGACGCCATGCTGGACCAGATGGAGTCGGTCTCGGACTACGCGCTGACCGGTGCGGTCATCTCCAACGACCGCGCCGCCGCCGCGCACACGATGGAGAAGCTCCGCTTCGCCGCGGGCAACTTCTACATCAACGACAAGTCGACCGGTGCCGTCGTCGGCCAGCAGCCCTTCGGCGGCGGCCGGGCCTCGGGCACCAACGACAAGGCGGGCGCGCCGCAGAACCTGATGCGCTGGACGCTGACCCGCGCCATCAAGGAGACGCTGGTGCCGCCGACCGAGTACGGCTACCCGCACATGGGCTGAGCCCTCGGGCCGCCCCCCTGATCCCGCCCCCGTTCCGGCCCCCACGCCGGAACGGGGGCGGTTCCATGCTCCCGGTGACCCGGTGACCCGGTGACCCGGTGACCCGGTGACCCGGTGACCCGGTGACCCGGTGACCCGGTGACCCGGTCACCCCCGGCCGTCCGGTCACCCCCGGTCATCCCGGCCGCCCGTCGCTCCCGGCGCTCCCGCGGGGCTGTCCCGTTCCCGCTCCGCCTCCGCCAGCCGTTTGACGGCCGCCAGCCGGGAGTCCCAGTCGGACGCGACCCGCTCCATCCACCGGGCGGTGACCCCGAGCGGGGCGGGCAGGACCGTGTAGAGCGTCTCCCGGCCCTCCCGGCGGCCGGAGACCAGCCCCGCGGCGGCGAGGACGGCCAGATGTTTGACGACGGCCTGCCGGCTCACCGGCATCTCGCCGGCGAGCACGGTCGCGGTGGCGCGGCCGCGGGCGGCGAGGGCGTCCAGTATCCGGCGGCGGGTGGGGTCGGCCAGCGCCGACAGGACGGCGGAGACCGCGGCCTCCGCCGTCCCGTCGGCGCCGGACCGCTCCGTCGCGGCTATCGGCTCCTCCGTCATGCCGCCGGTCGTTCCGCGTACGTCCGGATGTTGACCACCTGGTCGGCCCAGCCGGCGTCGTGGCTCTCGTACGAGGCGTTCTGCCGCCGCTCCTCGGGGACGGTGAGCGAGGCGAAGCCGGTCTCCACCACCCGCAGCCGGGTGCCGTCGCCCTCGGGGGTCAGGGTGAACTCGACCAGGGTGGAGTTGGACTCGGTGGCCTGCTCGCCGGGGAATCCGGCCGCCCAGCGGTAGGAGAAGCGGTGCGGGGGCTCCACCGTCACGATGGTGGTGGGGAACTGTCCGTACTCGCCGTGGTCCAGGAACATCGTCCCGCCGGGGCGCAGGTCCACGGGTGTCGGCTCGCCCTGGCCGAACCAGGCGCCGACGTGCTCCGGCTCCGTGAGGACCGCCCACACCCGCTGGACGGGCGCGGCGATGGTGATCTCCTTCTCGATGCGGTCCGCGGTCATGGTGGCCGCCTCCTTCGGTGGATCTCTCGTGACGTGCTACTCCAGGGTTGCACCTGGCCGATCCATCCGCAACCGGTCGGTTGCGCGAATCCGGCGGTCAGTGCCAGGCGCGGACGATCAGGGCGAGGCCCACCGCGAAGACACCGCCCAGCAGCACCAGATATCCGCCGTACCACCGCCGCCAGCGGCGCAGCAGCAGCCCCAGCGCCGCGAATCCCAGACCCACCGTCAGGGTCCGCGAGCCCCGCGCCGCGGCCGATGACGCCAGCCACTCGCCCGCCGGGATGTCCGCCCGGCCCGCCTCGGCCGCGTACACCTTGAACGGGATGCCGTTCCAGGGCTGCCGGCGCACCGCGTCCGCCGACTCGGACGACATGTGCCGCCGGACCTCGCTCCGCATCCGGTCCGTCGTCAGCGGCGCCGGCGGCGCGAGACCGGCGCCCGCCAGCTGGAGCGCGAGCAGCGAGCCCGCGAGGCTGCCCGCGAGAGCGGTCACCGAGAGCCGCAGAGCGGCCCCGGGCGCCGCCACACAGGCCGCGCCCAGCAGCAGTTCGGGCATCAGGGGCCAGCTCAGCGCCTCAGCGAAGGCCCAGACGAAGGCGGTCAGGAGCCCCAGCCGGGAGACGGCCCACGCGGCGACCCGGCGCCGGGCCGCCGAGTCCCGCAGCGACTCGGCACGCGTCCTGCGGTGCAGCGCCGTGACGGCCGCGCGCGCCTCCCCGGGCGTGGCCGACGGCGGCAGCGGTACGCCGATCCGCACCCTGACCAGCGAGGAGCGCAGCCGCCCGTGCTTGGGCAGCAGCCGGTCCGTCCCCGCGATGCCGACCGGGACCACCGGAACCCCCGCCTCGGCGGCCAGCACCAGTGCCCCCCGGTGGAAGGCGCCCACCGGGCCGTCGCCGCCGCGCGTGCCCTCGGGGAAGAGGACGACCGCCCGCCCGGCCCGCAGCCCGTCCGCCATCGCCAGCAGATCGTCCATCCCGCCGCCGGTCCGCCGCACCGGGAAGCCGGCCGCGAGCCTGCCGCAGATCCGGCTCCGCCACGGCGAGGCGAACCAGTAGTCGGCGGCAGCGCCGATCGCGGGGGTGTGGCGGGCGTCGAGGGCGGCGAGGAGGGCGGCGGTGTCGGCGTGCGAGGCGTGGTTGGCCACCACCACGCACCCCCCGCGCGGCAGCCGCCCGCGCCGCTCGATCCCTCCGGTGAGGGTGAGCACCAGCCACCACAGCGCCCGCCGCAGCAGCGCCCCGCCCAGGGAACCGCGCCCGCGTCCGGCGGCACCCGGGCCGGAGGCCCCGGCCGGGACCTCGGGGCGCCGCCGCCCGGCGGTGACCGGGGTCATCGGACCGTCACCACCATCGTCAGCAGCAGCGCCGGCAGCAGGGAGTCGATCCGGTCCAGGAGGCCGCCGAACCCCGGCAGCCAGGTCCCGGCGTCCTTCACACCCGACTCGCGCTTCACCATCGACTCCAGCAGATCCCCGAGCACGCCCCCCGCCAGCACCGCCGCCCACAGCAGCCAGCCGAAGGCACCGACCGCGACCAGCACCAGGGCCGTCGCCGCGGCGGCCCCCATCACACCCGCCCAGGTCTTGTTGGGGGAGAGCGGGGAGAGCGGCCGGGCGAGCGGGCCGCGCCGGCCCAGGGCCGTACCCCCGCACCACGCGCCCACATCGCCGAGCGCCACCGCGAGCCCCACCGCGACCGCCGTCTCCCCGAGCGTCACCAGACCCGTCAGCGCGACCGGAATCCACAGCAGGGCGAAGACCGAGCGGGCGGCCCGGGTGAAGCCCGCGCCGGTGTCCCCCGACAGCAGCGGCGGCAGCGCGGCGGCGAGCAGCAGCAGACCCGCCGTCCGCGAATCCAGGGCCTGTGGCGCGAGCCAGGCGAGCCCCGGCAGCAGCACCGACGCCACCACGAGCACCGCGTGATCGGCGGTGCGCAGCCCCGCCATCCGGACGTACTCGCCCACCGCGATCACCCCGAGCCCGGCGGCCAGGGCGAACGCCCCGCCCCCGCCGAGGAACAGCGCCCCCAGGAAGACCGGGGCGGCCAGCGCCCAGGTGCGCCAGCGACGGCGCAGCTCGGCCCGCGCCCGTATCCGCGCGGGCAGTGCGGCGACCGCGATCCCGCCCGCCCCCAGCGCCCCGGCCACCAGCGGCAGGGCCCGCCCCACCGCGTCGCCCGCGACCATCACCCCGCTCATCGCGCGAGCTCCTTCCGGAGCCGTCCCAGCCGGAGCAGCGCGGTGAGCGCGGACCCGGCGGCGATGACGGCCAGCACGGGGACCGCCCAGCCGGTGGCCGCGGCCACGACCACCAGCAGACAGCGCTCGGTCTTGCCCACGGGGCCGCCGTTGAGCCGGGGACCGCCGGCCGCCGCGCCCGCCAGCGACACCCAGGAGGGCAGCGTCGCGGCGAGTCCGGCGACGGCCACCAGCCACAGCGGCGCGAGGCTGAGGAATCCGGCCAGGGCCAGCAGATCGGCCGCCCGGTCGCCGAGTTCATTGAGCACCGAGCCGCGCCGGGTGGCGCGGCCGGTGTCCCGGGCGAGCGCGCCGTCGAGATTGGCGAAGGCGAGCCGCGCGGCGAGCAGCACCGCGACCGGCGCGGCGGCGAGGGGCGCCGGCAGCCAGGCGAGCGCAGCGGCGGCACCGGCCGCGCACACCACACCCGCGACCGTGAGGGTGTCGGGCGACACCTGCCGCCGGACGAGCGCGCCCCGGACTCCGGAGAGCCGGGCCGCGTACCAGGGCTTGAGAGCGTAGAGGCCGTTCATGGCGCTCACTCTCGTCCGGTGGCCGAATCCCCACCACGGGCCGGATACTCAACCGTTCCTGAGTATGTGTGAGCGACCGGATCGGACACCGGGCGGCCGGGGACCCGGGCGCGGGGGCGGCGGCCGGGCGGTCGGGCGGTTGGGCGCCGGGTGGTTGGGCGCCGGGTGGTTCGGGGCGGGCGCCGGGGGGCAGGGCCCGGGGCGGGCGCCGATGGCTCGCGACGGCGCCGCCCCACTGTCCACGGTGACCCGATGGCCGGCTACGGGGACCCCGCTGTCTACGGTGATCCGATGACCGACTACTGGAACCACAACGTCCACTATCACCCGCGACTCCTGGCCGCCGTGCCGCCGGGTGCCCGTACCGCCCTCGACATCGGCTGCGGCGACGGATTACTGGCGCACCGGCTGACCCGGCGGGCCGGGGCGGTCACCGGGATCGACCGCTCGCCCGAGATGATCCGTCTCGCCCGCGAGCGCGGCGCGGGGGTGCCCGGACTCACCTTCCGGGAGGCGGACTTCCTCGACCCGGCGGGCTCCGGCCTCCCCTCGGCGGGCTATGACTTCATCAGCGCGGTCGCCGTGCTCCACCATGTCCCCTTCACCGCCGCCCTCACCAGACTGTCGGAGCTGCTCGCCCCCGGCGGCCGGCTCGCCGTCCTCGGTCTGGGCCGGGACCGGACACCGGGCGACTGGCTCACCAGCGGGGCGGGAGCGGTGGCCCACCGGCTGCACGCCCGCCGGCACGGCGGTGACGGGGGCCCGGCGGGGATGCCCGTGCGCGACGCGGAGATGAGCTGGTCCCGGGTGCGCGCGGAGGCGTCCGCCGCGCTGCCCGGCTGCCGCTACCGGCGGCTGGTGCTCTGGCGCTATCTCCTGGTCTGGGAGCGCCCCGCCCACCCCTGACCGGACCGGCGGCCCGCCCGGGTGTCACCCGGTCCGGCGGATGAGCAGGATGTGGTCGACGACCTCGGCGGTGCTGCCGTCGGGGCCGGCCGCGATCCGGCGCGCCGCGTCCGCGCGCTCGACCGTCCACCGCGCGGGGGAGAGGTCCATCAGGGCGGCCACCTCGTGGGGAGAGGGAAAGCGCGCCTCCGGGTCCTGGTTCCACGACCACGGCGCGGTTGATCCGTGGTCGACGACCAGGAGCCGTCCGTCCGGGCGCAACAGCTCCGCGGCGGAGCGGAGGATGGCCGTCCGGTCCTGTGCGTACGGGGTGTGGAAGTAGTGGGCGGTGACCAGATCGCGGGGCGCCGCGGGCAGTGAGGCGCGCATGTCGTGCTGTTCGGCGGTGATCAGATCGTCGAGGCCGCGTGCCCGGGCCAGCCCGGCGAGGCGGGTGGTCGCCACGGCCGAGATGTCCAGGGCGGTGACCCGCCAGCCCCGGCCCGCGAGCCAGAGCGCGTCGCCGCCGCCCCCGCAGCCGAGGTCCAGCGCGTCCCCCGGGGGCAGTGCGCCGACCGTCTCGACCAGCCGGTCGTTCGGCCGGGGATCGGTCGGCGCGGGCCGTTCCGCGTACACCTGGTCCCAGTAACGTGCCGCTTCGGAGTGCTCCATGAGGTCCCTTCCTCGCCTTCGGACTCCCGGGTGGGTTCCGGGCGGCCAGTCTCGGCGGCGGTGCCCCGGTGTCGCACCGATCCTTGCTGTTTCGGCAAGCTGGCCCCATGGACCATTCCGCAAGGGAAGACGTACTGAACGCGGTCGGGCCGAGGCTGCGCGCGCTGCGGCTCTCGCGCGGCCTCACCCTCGGGGAGCTCTCCGCGGCCACCGGGGTCTCGGAGAGCACCCTGTCCCGGCTGGAGGGCGGTCTGCGCCGGGCCACCCTGGAACTGCTGCTGCGGCTCTCCGGCGCCTACGACATCCCGCTGGACGATCTCGTGGGCGCCCCCCGGGCCGGCGACCCCCGGATTCATCTGAGGCCGATCAGCCGGTTCGGCGTGACGCTCGTTCCGCTGTCCCGGCGCCCGGGCGGCACCCAGGCGTTCAAGATGATCATTCCGGCGCGGGCGGAACCGCTGGAGCCGACCCTGCGGACCCATGAGGGCCATGAGTGGCTGTATGTCCTCAGCGGCACCCTGCGGCTGGTGGTCGGGGAGCGGGATCTGACCGTACGGGCGGACAGCGCCGTCGAGTTCGACACCTCCGTACCGCACTGGATGGGCAGCGCGGACGGCCGGGCGGCGGAACTCCTCGTTCTCTTCGATGTGCAGGGGGTGCGGGCGCATGCGCGTGCCGGCCGGGAGCCACGGGCGCCCCGGACCTGAGGCGCTTCCTGTGGATCGTGCCGGGCTCGCGCGCCTGGGGGCCCGCTCCCTGATCCGGCCTGGTCCCAGGAAGCGCCCTGGACGGCCCCCTGGACGTACCTCTGTGACCTGCGGGTTCCATGATCTCCGTCTCAGATACTAGGAAGTCCGACTATTTGTGGAGACAGTGAGAGGCCGCTGCCTTAGCGTGGTGGCAGCCGAACGAATCGCTCGATCCAGCGAATGGCGGCTGTGAGCCGGTGCCCGCGCAGGCAACCCCTGTGGCCCGCTCCCCGCCCCGCCCGGCGCCTTCGAAATCCCCGCGATCTCCGAGGAGTCGATCACCATGCCCGCAGCGACCGTCCGCCGTGTCCGCCACGCCGCCCGCCATCTGTCCGAGTCCGACCGGAAGAACGCCGCGGCGGCGCTCCAGCGCGCCCTGGACCGCCGCGACAACGGAGGCTCCGCCGGGCACTGACCGGCGGGCCGCGGCGCCCGGCGCCCGGGCGCGCTGAGCGCCGGCCGTGGGTCCGGTAACCGGGCGCGTCCATATTCTGGACGTGCGATGTCATGGGATGGGACGAAGAGTAGGGTGCCCGACATGTCTCGCAGCCTCAACATCGCAGTGATCCCCGGTGACGGCATCGGCCGGGAGGTCGTGGCCCAGGGCCTGAAAGTCCTCTCCTCGGTCCTCCCGCAGGATGTGAAGCTGGAGACCAAGGAGTACGACCTCGGCGCCCAGCGCTGGCACCGCACGGGTGAGACCCTCCCCGACGCGGAGCTGGAGGCCCTCAAGGGTCATGACGCCCTCCTCCTCGGCGCCATCGGCGACCCCTCCGTCCCCTCCGGGGTGCTGGAGCGCGGGCTGCTGCTCAAGCTGCGCTTCGCCTTCGACCACTACGTCAACCTGCGCCCGTCGAAGCTCTTCCCGAACACCGCGACCCCGCTGGCCGGCCGCCCCGAGATCGACTTCGTCGTCGTCCGCGAGGGCACCGAGGGCCCCTACACCGGCAACGGCGGCTCGCTGCGCACCGGCACGCCCGCCGAGGTGGCCACCGAGGTCAGCCTGAACACGGCGTACGGAGTGGAGCGCGTCGTCCGTGACGCGTACGAGCGGGCCAACTCCCGCCCCCGCAAGAAGCTGACGCTGGTCCACAAGAACAACGTCCTCGTCTACGCGGGCCATCTGTGGAAGAACATCTTCGACCGGGTCGGCCAGGAGTACCCCGAGGTCACCACCGACTATCTGCACGTCGACGCGGCGACGATCTTCTTCGTCACCCAGCCGGAGCGCTTCGACGTCATCGTCACGGACAACCTCTTCGGTGACATCCTCACCGACCTGGCCGCCGCCGTCACCGGCGGGATCGGCCTCGCCGCCTCCGGCAACATCAACCCCTCGGGCGCCTTCCCGTCGATGTTCGAGCCCGTGCACGGCTCGGCCCCCGACATCGCGGGCACGGGCAAGGCGGACCCGACGGCCACCGTTCTCTCCGTCGCCCTCCTCCTGCGTCACCTCGGCTTCGAGCCCGAGGCCGCGCGCATCGAGCAGGCCGTCTCCGCCGACCTCGCGGAGCGCGATGGCACCTTCCGTACCACGGAGGAGATCGGCGACGCGCTCGCCGTACGAGTAGCCGGCTGACCCGACGCTTCCACGGAAGCCGCCGGGTCGCACACGCACCCGGCGGCTTCCTCCTGTGCGGCCCCGGGTGCATCATCTGACCGGGACCGCTTTCACCCGTTCCACCCTGCTTTCTCGCACCGGTACCTTCGAGCGATAATCGAACCGGGCCGTGGCATACGGGAATGCTCGGACGTCCTAGCATCAGTAGCGGCGTGAGCGCGGTCCGTCACAATCAACGGTGAAGGACATTTGCACTCATGACGACGCCCACGATCGAGCTGAAGCCCTCGTCGCACCCGCTCTCCGACGCGGAGCGAGAGGCGATCATGGCCGACCCCGGGTTCGGCCGCCACTTCACCGACCACATGGTGACCATCAAGTGGTCGGAGGGTGTCGGCTGGCACGACGCCCAGCTCACCCCGTACGCGCCGCTCTCGCTCGACCCCGCGAACATGACGCTGCACTACGCGCAGGAGATCTTCGAGGGACTCAAGGCCTACCGCCGCCCCGACGGCTCCGTCGCCACCTTCCGCCCGGACGCCAACGCCGAGCGCTTCCAGCGCTCCGCCCGCCGGCTCGCCATGCCCGAACTGCCCACCGAGCTGTTCATCGAGGCGTGTGACGCGCTGGTCCGCCAGGACAAGGCATGGGTCCCCGCGCACGGCGGCGAGGCCTCCCTCTATCTGCGCCCGTTCATGATCGCCACCGAGGTCGGCCTCGGGGTCCGGCCGGCCAACGAGTACCTCTTCATCGTGATCGCCTGCCCCGCCGCCGCGTACTTCCCCGGCGGCGTCCAGCCGGTCTCCGTCTGGCTCTCCGAGAACTATGTCCGCGCGGTCCCCGGCGGCATGGGCTTCGCCAAGACCGGCGGCAACTACGCCGCCTCCCTGCTCGCCCAGGCCGAAGCCGCCCAGAAGGGCTGCGACCAGGTCGTCTGGCTGGACGCCCTGGAGCACCGGTGGGTCGAGGAGATGGGCGGGATGAATCTGTACTTCGTGTACGGGAACCGCATCGTCACCCCCGAGCTGACCGGCTCCCTGCTCGCCGGCATCACCCGGGACTCGCTGCTCAAGCTCGCCGAGGACCTGGGGTACGAGTCGGAGGAGGGCAGGATCTCCACCGAGGACTGGCGGCGCGACACCGAGAACGGCACCCTGACCGAGGTCTTCGCCTGCGGCACGGCCGCGGTGATCACCCCCGTCGGCTCGGTGAAGTCGGCGAACGCCGAGTGGACCCAGGGCGACGGCCGCCCGGGCGAGCTGACGCTCCGGCTCCGCCAGGCCCTGCTGGACATCCAGCGCGGCGTCACCCCGGACGAGCACGGCTGGATGCACGACCTGGGCTGACCGATTCCGCCCCGCTGTCCATGCCCCTGTCCTCCCGTTTCGGTGAGGACGGGGGCATGGGCGCGTCACGGGGGGGGGAGGACCCCGAGCGGAAACGGGACGACGACCCCTCGGCGCGTCCGTTCCGCGCGGCGGTCTCGGCCTGTGCCAAGGATCTGGGCGGAGCAGTCGACTGAGCCCGGGCCGTTGGATATTCGAGCCGGGTTCAATGAATCAAGCAGTGGCCTTCCACTTTTCGGACCTCATGATTAGAGTGCCGTTCCAAGAAGGAGGTCACGCTGTGCGACTCACCCCGACCGAGCGGGACCGGCTGCTGCTCTTCAGCGCCGCCGAGCTGGCGCGGGCCCGCAGAGCGCGGGGGCTGCGGCTCAATGTGCCCGAGGCGACCGCGCTGATCGCGGACACCGTCTGCGAGGCCGCGCGCGACGGGCGGCGGCTGGCCGAGGCGATCGAGGCGGCCCGTTCCGTCCTCGGGCCCGATGACGTGCTGCCCGGGGTCGCCGATGTGGTGACCGAGGTCCATGTCGAGGCGGTCTTCGACGACGGCTCCCGGCTCGCGGTGGTCGCCGACCCGATCGGCGGCGGCGGTCTGGGCGCCGCCGCCCCCGGCGCGGTGCTCCCCGGGCCCGCGCTGCCCGGGCCGGAGCCGGAGCTGCGGCTGACGGTGCGGAACACCGCGCCCGTACCGGTGAGCGTCACCTCCCACTTCCACTTCTTCGAGGCCAACCCCCGGCTGGACTTCGACCGGTCCGCCGCCTACGGCATGCGGCTGTGCGTCCCGGCCGGCTCCACCGTCCGCTTCGACCCCGGAGCCGAGTCCGAGGTGGGTCTCCTCCCCATCGGCGGCGCCCGGATCGCCATCGGCTTCGCAGGGCTGGTCGACGGGGAGCTGGACGCCCCGGGAGCCAGGGAGGAGGCCCTGCGCAGGGCCGCCGCCTGCGGGTATCTGGGCGCCGAGCGGTGATCGCGGTCATTCCGGTGATCGCGGTGGTCGCCCGGCCCGAGCCGCCCGGCCAGACCTCCCCGGCCCCCCAACTGCCCTCGTACTCCCTGCTGACGGTCGTCCTCGTGGTGGCCGCCGTGACCGCGGTGACCGGGCTGCTCTCGCCGCGCGCGGGAACCGCCGCCCGCAGGGCCGCCACCGCCCGGCCCGGGCGCCCCGGGCGCCCCGGACAGCCCCGGAAGAAGGAGCGGAGCCCATGACCGGAATCGACCCCGCCGAGTACGCCGCCGTCCACGGCCCCCGCGCCGGTGACCGGGTCGTGCTCGGCGACACCGGGCTCGTGGTGCGCGTCGAGTCCGACGCGCAGAAACCCGGCGACGAGTTCCTCGCCGGCTTCGGCAAGACCGCCCGCGACGGACTCCACCTCAAGGCCGCCGCCGTCCGTGACACCTGCGACCTCGTCATCAGCAACGTCCTGCTCATCGACGCCGTCCAGGGCATCCGCAAGGTCTCCATCGGCATCCGCGAGGGCCGGATCGCGGGCATCGGCCGCGCCGGCAACCCCGACACCCTCGACGGGGTCGATGTCGTCACCGGCACCGGCACGGCCATCGTCTCCGGCGAGGGCCTGATCGCCACCGCCGGCGCCGTCGACACCCATGTCCATCTGCTCTCGCCGCGCATCATGGAGGCCTCCCTCGCCTCCGGGGTCACCACCGTCATCGGCCAGGAGTTCGGCCCCGTCTGGGGTGTCGGGGTCAACTCCCCCTGGGCCCTGCGGCACGCCTTCGCCGCCTTCGACGCCTGGCCCGTCAACATCGGCTTCCTCGCCCGGGGCTCCTCGTCCGACCCGGCCCCGCTGACCGAGGCCCTCGCCGAGGGCGGCGCCAGCGGATTCAAGGTCCACGAGGACATGGGCGCCCACACCCGTGCCCTGGACACCGCCCTGCGCGTCGCCGAGGAGCACGATGTCCAGGTCGCGCTGCACAGCGACGGACTCAACGAGTGCCTCTCCGTCGAGGACACCCTCCGCGTCCTGGACGGCCGGACCATCCACGCCTTCCACATCGAGGGGTGCGGTGGCGGCCATGTCCCCAACGTCCTGAGAATGGCGGGCGTGCCGAACGTCATCGGCTCGTCCACCAACCCGACCCTCCCCTTCGGCCGGGACGCCGTCGCCGAGCACTACGGCATGATCGTCTCCGTACACGACCTCAAGACCGATCTGCCCGGGGACGCCGCCATGGCCCGGGACCGCATCCGCGCCGGGACGATGGGCGCCGAGGACGTGCTGCACGACCTCGGCGCGATCGGCATCACCTCCTCCGACGCCCAGGGCATGGGCCGCGCGGGCGAGACCGTCCGCCGCACCTTCGCCATGGCCGGGAAGATGAAGGCCGAACTCGGCCCCGCGGAGGGCGACGGCGCCCACGACGACAACGGCCGGGTGCTGCGCTATCTGGCCAAGCTCACCATCAACCCCGCCATCGCCCACGGCCTCGCCCATGAGATCGGCTCCGTGGAGAGGGGGAAGATGGCCGACATCGTGCTGTGGCGCCCGGAGTTCTTCGGGGCCAAACCCCAGCTCGTACTGAAGTCCGGCTTCCCCGCGTACGGAGTGACCGGTGACCCCAACGCGGCCACGGACACCTGCGAACCCCTGGTCCTCGGCCCTCAGTTCGGCGCCCATGGAGCGGCCCCGGCCGAGCTGTCCGTCGCCTTTGTCGCCCGGGCCGCCGCCGACCTCGGCGGGGACCGGATGCCGACCCGCCGGCGGCGGGTCGCCGTCCGGAACACCCGGGGGAAAGGCCCCGCCGATCTGCTGCTGAACTCCCGGATCGGCGAGGTGTCCGTCGACGCCCGCACCGGGGCGGTCACCCTCGACGGCGCCCCGGTCCGCTCCTCGCCCGCCGAGTCGGTCTCCCTCAACCGCCTCTACTTCCTCTAGTACCTCTCTTATCTCTCTTATCTCTGGCTCCTCTAGCTCCTCTAGGACGGACGATGTTCCGCATGCCGCCCGAATGGGCCCCGCACGAGCGCACCTGGATGGCCTGGCCGGTCGCCAACCCCACCTTCACCGGCGACGACCTCGCCGCCGCCCGCCGCGCCTGGGCGGAGGTCGCCCGTGTGGTGGGGCGCTTCGAACCGGTGACGATGGTCGTCGGCCCCGGCGGGACGGCGGAGGCGCGCGCCCTCCTCGGCCCGGGGACCGAGATCGTGGAGCGCGAGCTGGACGACGCCTGGATGCGGGACACCGGCCCCACCTTCGTCACCGACGGCACCCGGCTGGCCGCCGTGGACTGGGTCTTCAACGGCTGGGGAGCCCAGGAGTGGGCGAGCTGGGAGCACGACGCCTCACTCGCCCGCCATGTCGCCGCCCTGGCCGGTGTCCCCGTGCACAGCTCACCCCTCACCAACGAGGGCGGCGGCATCCATGTCGACGGCGAGGGCACGGTGCTGCTGACCGAGACCGTCCAGCTCGGCCCCGAGCGCAACCCGGGCTGGACCAGGGAGCAGGTCGAGGCCGAGATCCACGCCCGGCTCGGCACCACCAAGGCGATCTGGCTCCGGCGCGGTCTGACGGCGGACTACCCGCCGCACGGCTACGGCACCCTCGGCCATGTCGACATCGTCGCCGCCTTCGCCCGCCCCGGCACGATCGTCGCCCACACCCAGCCGGACCCCGCCCACCCCGACCACGACCTCTGCCGGGAGAACGTCGGCCTCCTCCGGAGCAGCACCGACGCCCGGGGCCGCCCGATCGAGGTGATCGAGGTCCCCGCCCCGACCGCCCTGCGCGACGAGAGCGGCGGCTGGGCCGACTACTCGTACATCAACCACTACCTCTGCAACGGCGCGGTCGTCCTCTGCGCCTTCGACGACCCGCGCGACGAGCACGCGGCGGAGATCTTCCGCCGGCTCCACCCGGACCGCGAAGTGGTCCTGGTCGACGCCCGGACCGTCTTCGCGGGCGGCGGCGGCATCCACTGCATCACACAACAGCAGCCCCGGGTACCCCGGGAGACCGGCCCGCCCCTTGAGTCTCCCGGCGGATCAGGTACAACGTACGGATGACAGCGCATGGACGGCGGCGCGCGGACGGCCGTGCCGCCGTGCGCCGTCCGTGACCACCGGACGCCCGCCCGCCCCGGCCCGCCGTCACACCCCCGGACGACCGCGGCTCCCCGCGTGGAGGCACCCGAATGACCCCGCCCGCCCGACGGCGCAATGTCGCCCCGCCCCGTGAGTCCGTGCTCGCCGCCGCCATGGCCACCATCGCGGCCCATGGACTCGACCGGCTCACCATGGCGGGGCTCGGCCGCGAGGTCGGCATGAGCAGCGGACACCTCCTCTACTACTTCCGCACCAAGGACGAACTCCTGCTGCGCACCCTGGAGTGGAGCGAGGGCCGCCTCGGCGCCGAGCGCGCCGCCCTGCTCTCCGGGCCCGCGCCCACCGCCGAGCGGCTCACCGGCTATGTCGGGCTCTACCTCCCCGAAGGACCGGGCGACCCCCACTGGGCGCTGTGGCTCGAGGTCTGGAACCGCTCCCAGAACGCGGGGGAGGACGCCCGCGCCCGCCAGGCGGCCATCGAGGGCGCCTGGCACCGGGACCTCGTCGCCCTGCTCGCCGAGGGCAGCTCCCGGGGCGACTTCCGGGCCGTCGACCCGGACCGCTACGCCACCCGGCTGCGGGCGCTGCTCGACGGCTTCAGCGTCCATGTCGCGGTCGGCCTCCCCGGGACCGGACGGCCGCAAGTCCTCGCGCACGTGGGCGAATTCCTCGCCGAAACCCTCTTCGCCCCGGCGCGCTGAAGCACTCGGGCCGCGCTCGCTCCGGAGCGCGCTCCCCGCGCACCGAGCCCGGCACCCCGCCGGGAACGCAACGCACGCAAGTACTCCCGATCGTTGCCCCGCCTCCCCTTGTCGGCCCCCCGCGCCGCCCGGCACGGTTTCCCCCCATGGGACGAGAGCACTGGAAGAAGATCTGGATCGGCTCGGCGGGCAACATGGTCGAGTGGTTCGACTGGTTCGTCTACGCGAGCTTCGCCACCTACTTCGCCGGAGCGTTCTTCCCCGAGGGGAACGACACCGCCAAGCTGATGAACACCGCCGGTATCTTCGCCGTCGGCTTCTTCATGCGCCCGGTCGGCGGCTGGCTGCTCGGCCGGGTCGGCGACCGCAAGGGCCGCAAGGCCGCGCTGACCCTCACCGTCACCCTGATGTCGGCCTCCGCGCTGCTCATCGCCATCGCGCCCACCTACGCCGTCGCGGGGTACGGCGGCGCCGCCGTCCTCCTGGTCGCCCGGCTCCTCCAGGGTCTCTCCGTCGGCGGGGAGTACGCCGCCAGCGCCACCTATCTCACCGAGGCCTCCGCCCCCCGCCACCGGGGGCTCGCCTCCAGCTTCCAGTACGTCTCCATGACGGTGGGCCAGATCCTCGGCCTGGGGCTGCTGATCGTCCTCCAGCGCACCATGTCCGACGAGGCGCTGCACAGCTGGGGCTGGCGCATCCCGTTCATCATCGGCGCGCTCGGCGCGGCCGTCGTCTTCTATCTGCGCCGCAACATGCTGGAGACGGAGGTGTACGAGGAGTCCGGCGACGACACCCCGGCCGCCGAGCGCGGCACCGTCAGGGCGCTGCTGGTCCACAAGCGGGAGGCGTTCCTCGTCATCGCGCTGACCATGGGCGGCACCGTCGCGTACTACACGTACACGACCTATCTCACCAAGTACCTCTCCAACTCCGCCGGGATGGAGAAGCAGACCGCGACCCTGGTGTCGTTCTGCGCCCTGATCGTCTTCGCCTGCCTCCAGCCGCTCGCCGGGGCGCTCTCCGACCGGATCGGCCGGCGCCCGCTGCTGATCACCTTCGCGCTGGGCTCCACCTTCCTCACCGTGCCGATCATGACCATGCTGAAGCACGCGGACTCCTTCTGGCCGGCGCTGGGGCTGGCGCTGCTGGCGCTGGTGGTGGTGACGGGCTACACGTCGATCAACGCCTGTGTGAAGGCGGAGCTGTTCCCGACCGGGGTGCGGGCGCTGGGGGTGGCGCTGCCGTACGCCATCGCCAACGCGCTGTTCGGGGGGACGGCGGAGTATGTGGCGCTGTGGTTCAAGGATTCCGGGGTGGAGTCGGGGTTCTATTGGTATGTGGCTGGGTGTGCGGCGGTTTCGCTGGTCGTCTATCTCGCGATGCGCGAGACCCGGGACATCGATCTGAACCGGGTGGGGCGCCCCGCGCCCCCCGCCCCCAGGAAACCGGCCCACGCCCCTGCGGAGTAGCCCTGCCGCCGTCTGCCCTCACCGGGGCCCCGCGCACACCACCGCCTCCGCCCGGCGCCGAGGCACGAAACCCAGCCCTTCCAGGCGACCCGAGGCACAAGATCCAGCCCCTCCGGCGCCCCGAGGCACACCACCCCAGCCCCTCCGGGCGCGTGTGCCGCACCCCTCGGCTTCTCCGGTGACCCGGGCAGCTCCAGCCTTGCTGGCGGCCTCGGCTTCTCCGGTGACCCGGGCAGCTCCAGCCTTGCTGGCGGCCTCGGCTTCTCCGGTGACCCGGGCAGCTCCAGCCTTGCTGGCGGCCTCGG
>NZ_JBSFER010000005.1:0-13964 GCF_053594535.1 Streptomyces sp. NPDC001889 | reverse complement strand
ACGGCCCCTCCGGCGACCTGAGCAAACCCAGCCTTGCTGGCGGCCTCGGCCCCTCCGGCGACCTGAGCAAATCCAGCCCCGCCGGCGTTTGAGGCGCGGGGGTTCGGGGGCTGGCCCCCGACCGTGGCCCGCGGGATGCGGGGTCCTGTGGCACAGGGTCCGTCCTCAAGCTCCCCCAGAGCTGCCTCTGGGTGCGGGCGCACGATCCCCCCGGGGTGACCGGATGGCGAGACGAGCACGCACCCCCACCCCCGCGTGTGGCACACTCGCCGCGTGCTTTCGTTCGCCATGATTATCGGCAGCAGGCGCGCCGGTCCGCCGTGATCGCCTCGTACCACCCCGTACGACGCGCCCACCCGCCCCCGACCCGCGCGCCCACCTCTCGCACCCGCGAGGGGTTTTTTCGTTTTCCGGCCCCACCTCGGCCGAATCCGAACCGCACGCGAAAATAGGGGCAAGTGGAGCCAGAAATTCCGGGAGCCACTCACCCGACAGGAGTCACAGCAGCCATGACCAGACAGCCCACGGACACGGACACGGGCACGGCCACCGATGACAGCAGCCCCCTCGACGACAGCTTCCATGTCTTCGACACCACCCTCCGCGACGGCGCCCAGCGCGAGGGCATCAACCTCACCGTCGCGGACAAGCTGACCATCGCGCGCCACCTCGACGACTTCGGTGTGGCCTTCATCGAGGGCGGCTGGCCCGGCGCGAACCCCCGGGACACCGAGTTCTTCTCCCGCGCCCAGCAGGAGATCACCTTCCGGAACGCCCAGCTCGTCGCCTTCGGCGCCACCCGCCGCGCCGGTGCCAAGGCCGCCGAGGACCCGCAGGTCAAGGCGCTGCTCGACTCCGGCGCCCCGGTGATCACCCTGGTCGCCAAGGCCCACGACCGCCATGTCGAACTGGCCCTGCGCACCACTCTGGAGGAGAACCTGGAGATGGTCCGCGACACCGTCGCCCACCTCCGCGCCCAGGGCCGCCGGGTCTTCGTCGACTGCGAGCACTTCTTCGACGGCTACCGCGCCAACCCCGAGTACGCCAAGGCGGTCGTCCGTGCCGCCTCCGGCGCCGGTGCCGATGTCGTCGTCCTCTGCGACACCAACGGCGGCATGCTCCCCGCCCAGATCCAGGCCGTCGTCGCCACCGTCCTCGCGGACACCGGCGCCCGCCTCGGCATCCACGCCCAGGACGACACGGGCTGCGCCGTCGCCAACACCCTCGCCGCCGTCGACGCCGGCGCCACCCACGTCCAGTGCACGGCCAACGGCTACGGCGAGCGGGTCGGCAACGCCAACCTCTTCCCGGTCGTCGCCGCGCTGGAGCTGAAGTACGGCAAGACCGTGCTGCCCCCCGGCTCCCTCGCCGACATGACCCGGATCTCCTACGCCATCGCCGAGGTCGTCAACCTCACCCCCTCCACCCACCAGCCCTATGTGGGTGTTTCGGCCTTCGCCCACAAGGCGGGCCTGCACGCCTCCGCGATCAAGGTCGACCCGGACCTCTACCAGCACATCGACCCCGAGCTGGTCGGCAACACCATGCGGATGCTCGTCTCCGACATGGCCGGCCGCGCCTCCGTCGAGCTGAAGGGCAAGGAGCTGGGGGTCGACCTCGGCGACGACCGCGAGCTGGTCGGCCGGGTGGTCGAGCGGGTCAAGGAGCGCGAGCTGAAGGGATACACCTACGAGGCCGCCGACGCCTCCTTCGAGCTGCTGCTGCGCGCCGAGGCCGAGGGCAGGGCCCGCACCTACTTCCGCACCGAGTCCTGGCGGGCCATCGTCGAGGACCGCCCCGACGGCACCCACGCCAACGAGGCCACGGTGAAGCTGTGGGTCAAGGGCGAGCGCATCGTCGCCACCGCCGAGGGCAACGGCCCGGTCAACGCCCTCGACCGGGCGATGCGGGTCGGCCTGGAGCGCTTCTACCCGCCGCTCGCCAAGCTGGAGCTGGTGGACTACAAGGTCCGTATCCTCGAAGGCCGCCACGGCACGGACTCCACCACCCGGGTGCTGATCACCACGGGTGACGGCGCCGGCGAGTGGTCCACCGTCGGGGTCGCCGACAATGTCATCGCCGCCTCCTGGCAGGCCCTGGAGGACGCCTACACCTACGGTCTGCTGCGCGCCGGAGTCGACCCCGCCAACTGACGTACCAGCCGTACATGACGCTTGTCCGAAATGGCCATATTTCGGGTAGCGTCTCGGCTTATGAAGATCAGGTTGTTCTCCGCGCTGTCCGGCGCCCTGGGCCTGTTGCTGGTGCTCCCGGCCGCCGCCGGTGCGGTCCCGGGGGCGCCGGCGGGCGCCGGCGCCCAGCGGGCGGTGGCCCCCGCGCCCCTGGCCGAAGGGCCCGCCGCCGTGGCGGAGGCCTTCCGCGAGGGCCCGGTCCATGTGGACCCGCGCGCCTCCGGACAGCTCTCCCGCGCCGAGGCGCGGGCCCTCTCCGACAGGATCAGGAAGTCGGGGAGACCCCTCTTCGTCGCCGTGCTGCCCGTCGCCGGTGAGTTCGCGCCGGACGGTCTGCTCCGGAACCTCCGCGCCGCGACCGGGATCGCCGGTCTGTACGCCGTCCGCCTCGGCGACGGTTTCGACGCGGGCGCCGACGGCGCCGTCCTGCCCCGGGGCACCGTCCGCGACCTGGTCGCGACGGTGCGGACCCCGCCGGGCGGGGACGCGGCGGCCCAACTCGACAGCTTCGCCGGTCTGGCCCTGCCCCGGATGAGCGGTGCCGCCCCCGCCTCCTGGGGCACCCCCGAGGCGCGGACCGCCGACGACGGTACGAAGACCGGTGTGCTGATCGCCCTCGGCGCGGCCCTCGTGGCGGGCGCCCTGCTGGTGTACGGGATCGTCCGTTCGCGCCGCCGCGGGAAGGCGGCCGAGGAGCGGGCGGCGCTCGACAGGCTGCGGGTGGTCGTCGACGAGGACATCACCGCCTTCGGCGAGGAGCTGGACCGGCTGGACTTCCATCCGTCCGAGCGGGGCGCGGACGACGCCATGCGCGCCGACTACGAGCGCGCGCTCGACGCCTACGACACCGCGAAGTCCGCGATGGCCTCGGCCCGCCGGCCCTCGGACGTCCGCGCGGTCACCACGGCCCTGGACGATGGCCGGTTCGGACTGGCCGCCCTGGACGCCCGCCGCACCGGCCGGCCCGTCCCCGAGCGCCGTCCGCCCTGCTTCTTCGACCCGCGCCACGGCCTCTCCGTGGCCGAGCGGAGCTGGGCCCCGCAGGGCTGCCCGGCCCGTGACGTCCCGGTCTGCGCGGCCGACGCGGCCCGGCTGGACGACCACCTCGCCCCCCTGGCCCGTACCGTCGAGACGGAGACGGGCCGCCGCCCCTACTGGGAGGCGGGGCCGGCGTACGGGCCCTGGGCCGGCGGCTACTTCGGCGGCGGTCTGCTCCCCGGGCTGCTGGCGGGCACCATGCTCGGTGCCGTGCTCTCCTCCCCGGCCTACGCGGCGGAGTACGGCGGCGACGACTTCGCCTCCGGCGCCTTCTCGTCATCGGACTTCGACAGCTCAGACTTCGGCGGCTTCGGCGGCGGTTTCGACGGGGGCGGCGGCGGGGACCTCGGCGGGGGAGGCTTCGGCGGCGGTTCCGACGGCGGCGGCGGTATGTGAGGCGCACGGCGGAGCGCCCGCCCGTGCCGTGGGGGGACGGCGGGGCGGGCGCGCTCGGGGGGTGCCGGCCAGGGGGCCCGGCCGGTCACGGGGTGCGGCGTCAGGCCGCCTTGATCGCCGAGATGTCGAAGTTCAGCTTGACCTTGTCGCTGACCATCACACCGCCGGTCTCCAGCGCCGCGTTCCAGGTCAGGCCCCAGTCGGAGCGCAGGATCTCGGCGCTGCCCTCGAAGCCGACCCGCTCGTTGCCGTAGACGTCCGTGGCCGAGCCGTTGAACTCCAGATCGATGGCGAGCGGGCGCGTCACGTCCTTGATCGTCAGCTCACCGGTCACCCGGTAGGCGTCGCCGCCGAGCTGCTCGGCGGCGGTGGAGCGGAACGACATCAGCGGGAACTGCTCGGCGTCGAAGAAGTCGGCGCTGCGCAGATGACCGTCGCGGTCGGCGATACCGGTGTCGATGGAGGCGATCTTCACATCGAGGACGGCCTCGGAGGCGGCCGGGTCCGCGCCGTTCAGCTTCAGCGTGCCCTCGTGCTCACCGAAGGAGCCCCGGACATTGGTCACCATCGCGTGACGGACGGTGAAGCCGATGCTGCTGTGGGCCGTGTCGATGCTGTACTCGCCGGTCAGGGCGGCGAGCGCGGGGTCGACGGGGGCGTCGACGACGGCGGTGGCGGTGGCGGACTTGCGGTTGAACAGACCCATGACGACTCCTGTGGGGGGACGGGCCCGGCGCGGTGGACGCCCGGCCGGTGATTCGGCGGTTCGGCGGTCGAGGCTCCGTCTCCGGGGCTTCACCTCCGAGGCTCCGAATCCGGGGGCCGGCATCCGAAGCGCTGTTGTTGAAGCTTCAACGAGAGCGACTGTAGACCTATTCCGTTCAAGTTTCAACTTCTTTGGACGGGGTCACCGGGAACGCGCTCTCCGGAGCCCGCGCCATGGACGCTCCCCGGCGCCCGCGGCCCGCCGTCGAGAGCGCGGCCGGCCCCGAAGAGGCTGTACGCCGAGCCCGCCGGCGCGGCCCTCGGCCTCTTCGCCGCCCACGGGGCCATCCGGCCCGGCGGCCCGACCGTCCTCGTCCTCGTCCTCGTCCTCGTTCTCGTTCTCGTTCTCGTTCTCGTTCTGGTCCTCGTCCTGGTCCTCACCGGCTCCGGCCTCAGGGCCGCCGGCGCGATGGCGCGCGCCACCGCCCGGGGGCGTACCGCATGATCCCCGGCGGCGTCCACCACGCGCCCCGCAAACCACTCGACGGTGTCGTCTCCGCCCCCCGTACCCCGGGTAGCGTCCGCCCATGAGCGAACCAGCCCCCGGCGAACGCACCATCCTGGACACCAAGTTGGACCGGTCCTTCGACATGCTCGACACGGACGGCGACGGCCGTATCCGCGAGGCGGACCTGGTGTCCCTGGCCGCGAAGCTCGGCACCGCCTTCGGCGCCGACGCCCCCGGCACCGTCGCCCGGCTCCAGCAGTGCTTCGCCGTCCTGTGGGCCACCGACCTCACGATCATGGACGCCGAGGGCAGGGGCGCGATCGACCGGGCCGAGTGGCGGGCCGGTGTCCGCCACGCCGTCGCGACCGACCGCGAGGGCTTCCTCGGCCGCATGAGCGCGATGCTCCGGGCCTGGCTCGAACTGTGCGACACCGACGGCGACGGCCGCATCGACCGCGCCGAGTACACCACCATGTACGGCCGGACCCTCGGCCTCTCCGCCGGACCGCTCCACGAGGCCTTCACCACCATCGACATCGACGGCGACGGATACATCAGCCTGGACGAGGTCCGGGCCGCCGTCGAGGAGTTCTACACCAGCGAGGCCACCGACACCCCCGGCAACTGGCTCTTCGGCCCCCTGTAGCGGGCCGTGGACCCCGTCCACGCGCGCACCCCCGCCACCAGCTGCCGGGTGCCCTCCAGATACCAGCGGCTCCCCGGGAACTCCCGGGCGAGCCCCGACCGCAGCAGCGCGCTCTCCTCCTCCAGCCGCCGCACCCGCTCCCGTACCGCCGTGAGCGCCTCCTCCCGGGTCAGCCCGCGCTCCCGGCGCAGCACCACCACCATGTTGAAGCCGCAGTTCTGCTCCTCCTCCCGGGCCAGCGAGAAGAGATCGTTGATCAGGGTGGCGGCATCGGCGGTATGGGCCCGCAGCCGCCGCCAGGCGGGCCGCGCCCGCAGCCGCGCGGGCAGCTCGGTGCCCTGCACGTGCTCCAGCATGTTCATGAAGGGATACAGACCCCCGGCCCACCGGCGCAGCAGCGCCGACTCCGCCACCGAGGGCAGACCGCCTCGGGCCCGGTGGGCGGTCTCGGTGGCGAAGGTGCCCAGGGTCCGCGTCCAGTCCCCGGCCGCGCGGCGGCACCACAGCGCCGTCCTGCCCCGGCACTGCCGGTCCCACAGATCACACCAGGCGCCCACCACACCCGCACCGCCCAGGGAGCGGCCCCCGGGGGACCGCGTCACCCCGGTCAGCTCCCGGACCAGCGCCCGCGCCCCGGGCACATCGCGCCCCAGCGGACCGTCGAAGAGATCATCGACGACGGTGTACCAGCCGAGGATGTCGGTCAGCAGCCCCCGCTCCCCGCCCGGGGCCCCGGGGTAGGCCCGGCGTATCAGCTCCGGCAGCGCGTACGTGTGGTAGCGCTCCAGCTCGGCCTCCGGGAGGAGCCGGTGGCGCAGCAGCCACGCGCTGTGCTCGGGCTCGGGCTCCGGCGGACCGCCGGCCGGCTCGGGCTCCGGCGGGCCGCCGGCCGTCCCCGCCGTCACGGTGTGCTCCCCGCCCTCGTCCGCCGGGCCGAAGGGACGGCGGCGGGCGCCGCGCGCGGGACGACCGCCATGGCCACCCCGCGCGCCTGCACCGTGGTCCACACCAGCTCCCGGGGCCGTGCCCCCGACACCGGCACCGGACGCCAGCGGCGCAGCACCGCCGCCGCCACCACCGCCAGTTCCATCCACGCGAACGCCTCGCCCGCGCACCGGTGCCGCCCCGCGCCGTACGGCAGGAACAGTTCCCGGCCCGCCGCGCCCGCCCACCGCTCCGGGTCGAAGGCGAGCGGGTCGGCCCAGTGCGCGGGGTCGCGGTGCAGGGCGGTCAGGCTGTACAGCAGCTCGGTGCCGGCGGGGACGGCGTACGGTCCCAGCCGCACATCCCGCGCGGCGGTACGCATCAGAAACGCGTTGGGGGCGTGCAGCCGCAGCACCTCCCGCAGCACCCGGCGCAGATACACCAGCCGCCCGACCGCCGCCGGCGTCAGCCCGCCGCCGCCGTCGTGGCCGTCACCGGGGCCGAGGACCTCCGCCAGCTCCGCCAGGACCTCGGCGTGCACCCTCGGCGCCCGCAGCAGCTCATGGAAGAACCAGGTCAGCACCGACGAGACGGTCTCCGTCCCCGCGCCGAGCACGGTGATCACCTCGGAGCGCACGGCCGCGTCGTCCAGCGGGGCCCCGGTGCCGGGATCGGTCGCCGACCGCAGCAGCGACAGCAGCGAGTCCACCCCGCCCGGGGCCCTCCCGGGAGCCGCCGCCACCACCTCGTCGACGACCCGGTCCAGCGCCCGCACCGCCGCGCCGAACCGCCGGTTGACCGGCAGCGGCAGCCGCGCGAACACCGGTCGCGGACAGAGCGACCGCGCGATCTGCCCCTTCACCAGATCCGGCAGCGCCCGGTGGAAGGCGTCCGCGGTCTCCGCCCGCAGCCGCACCCCCAACAGCGCCCGGGTGACGATCTCCAGCGCCAGCCGGTTCATCTCCGCCGCCACGTCCAGCACCCGCCCGGGGCGCCACCGTCCGGCGCGCTCCAGGGTCACCTCCTCCACCACCCGTATCCGCCGGCCGGCGCTCGCGGCGGAGAACGCGGGCCGGACCGCCCGCCGCCGGTCCCGGTGCGGCACTCCCTCCGACATCAGCAGCCCGTCGCCGAACGCCTCCCGCAGGGTGTTCTGCACGGCGCCGCGCGGGCACGGCCCCGCCAGGGCGGTCAGCAGCTCATGGACCAGGGCGGGGCTGGTGACCACCCACACCGCGCGCGGCCCGAGCGAGACCTCGACCAGCTCACCGGTCCCGGCGAGCGAGCCGAGGAAGCCGAGCGGGTCGCGCAGCAGGGCGGGGGAGTGCCCCAGCACCGGGACGCGGCCCGGTGCGGCGGGAACGGTCCGTGGGATCACTGTGGTCACCTGTTTCTCGCTCGGATACCGGTTCCCGGGAGCCGGTCCCCGCGCCACCGGCGCCGCCGCCCGCGCCCGCGGGTCCCGCCGGGCCGGGACGCGTTCACTCTCTTGGTGGTCCTCCCGCCGCCGCAAACCGCCTTCACCCGATCGGGTGGTGTTACGGAATCCCGCGCACTCCCGCCCCCTGAGGGAAGGGCGGAGCGCGTGCTAGACCGGACGGCAGGACCGCATCCGCACCCGCCCTCCGGAGGCTCCCGTGTCCCAGCCGTCCGCCTGGCCCCGCCGCACCGTCCTCACCGCCCTGGCCTCCCTGCCCGCCCTGGCCGCCGCCCCCGGAGCCGGAGCCGCCCCCGGAGCCGGAGCCGGGGCCCGGCCGGCCGCCGGAACAGCCGACCCGTACGACACCCTCCGGCTGCGCTGGGTGGAGATCGCCCTCGGCACCGGCTACGACCCCACCGCCGAGCCCTACGCCTCCCGCATCGCCGAGACCGCCCGCCTCGCCGCCTCCCACCTCGCCACCATGGACCCGGCGCCCGCCTCGCTCTGGCCCGGACTGCGCTACGACCCGCCCGCCGGGATCACCCGCAGCTACAGCCGGCTGTGGACCATGGCGCAGGCCCACGCGCACGCCCCCGCGTCCGGCACCGGACCCGCCCTCCTGGACGCCGTCCGCACGGGCCTCGACCATCTCTCCGCCACCGTCTACCACCCCTCCACCACCCGCTGGGGCAACTGGTGGGAGTGGCAGATCGGCAGCCCCCGCCTCCTCATGGACACCGTCGCCCTCCTCCACGACCGGCTCACCCCGGAGCAGCGGGGCGCGGCCTGCGCCGCCGTCGACCACTTCATCCCCGACACCCTGCTGACCGACTACTCGGGCACCTCCACCGGAGCCAACCGCGTCGACCTCTGCCGCTCCGTCGTCCTGCGCGGTGTCATCGGCCGCGACAGCGCCCGGATCACCCTCGCCCGCGACGCCCTGTCGCCGGTCTTCCCGTATGTCACCCGGGGCGACGGCCTCCACGCCGACGGCTCGTTCGTCCAGCACACCTGGGTCGCCTACTCCGGCACCTACGGACAGGTGCTCCTCGACGGCCTCGGCCGGCTCCTCACCCTGCTCGCCGGCTCGCCCTGGGCGGTCGACGACCCCCGCCGGCAGATCGTCCTCGACAGCGTGGAACGGGCCTTCGCCCCGCTGATCCACAACGGTCTCGTGATGGACGGCGTCAACGGACGCGCCATCAGCCGGGGCCTGCTCCGCGACGACGACCGGCGGGTGATGCGCGGCGACCACTTCCACGGGCACGCCCTGATCGCCGCCATCGCGCTGCTCGCCGGAGCGGCGAGCCCGGACGAGCGCGAGCGCTGGCACTCCCGCGTCAAGGGCTGGACGCGCCGCGACACCACCGTGCCCGTGCTGCGCTCCCCGCAGTTCGGGGTCGCCGACCTCGCGCGGCTCCACGCGATCGACGCCTCGGCGACGGCCGCCGCCCCCGAGCCCTCCGGGCACACCCTCTTCGCCGCCATGGACCGGGCCGTGCACCGGCGCGACGGATGGGCCGTGAACATCTCCATGGCCTCCGAGCGGATCGCGCACTACGAGTGCGGAAACGGCGAGAACCCGCGCGGCTGGCACACCGGTTCGGGTCTGCTCCTGTGGTGGCCCGCCCACGGCCAGGGCGGGCAGTACACCGACTGGTTCTGGCCGACCGCCGACCCCTACCGGCTCCCCGGCACCACCGTCTCCACCCGCCGTCTCGCCGACCGCGAGGGCGGGGAGTGGGGCGAGCCCCGGCCCGCCGCGCGCTGGGTGGGCGGCGCGACCGACGGGGAGTACGCGGCGGTCGGCCAGCACCTCCACGGGCTCGGCTCCACGCTCCGCGCCCACAAGTCCTGGTTCTGCGCCGACGACGCGGTCATCTGCCTCGGTGCCGGGATCGCGTGCGCCGACGGGGTGCCCGTCGAGACCGTCGTCGACAACCGCAACCTCGGCGCGAGCGGCACCGAGACCTTCGCCGCCGGCCCGGGCTGGGCCCATCTCGACGGGCACGGCGGCTGGGTCTTCCCGTACGGCACCCGGCGGCTGCGCACCCTGCGCGAGGACCGCGCCGGCGCCTGGAGCGACATCAACACCGGCGGCTCCACCGAGCGGGTCACCCGCCGCTACCGGACACTCTGGTTCGACCACGGCACCGATCCGCGCGCCGGCTCCTATGCCTACCTGCTGATGCCCGGTGCCTCCCGGCGCGCGGTGGCGGCCCGCGCGGCCGACCGCCGGTGGCTGCGCGTGCACGCCAACACCGCCGCGCGGCAGGCCGTCTCCGTGGACTCCCTGGGCCTGTTCGCGGCCAACTTCTGGCAGGCCGGTACGGTGGGGGCGCTCACCGTGTCCGCGCCCGCCGCCCTTCTCGTGCGCCGAGGTCGGGACGGCCGGACGGCGAGTCTGCGGCTCAGCGATCCGGTACGGACCGGGGAGCCGCTGGAGGTCGTCTGGCGGCGGCCGGTGCGCCGGGTCACCGAGCACGGCCCCGGGGTCGAGATCCTGGGCACCGGGGCGGCGCTGCGGCTGCGGCTCAGCGCGGGGACGGCGGGGGCGAGCCACCGCTGCGATGTGATCCTCGGCTGAGCCATTTGTGGGACCCCCACAAGGAACCACTCCTCTGTGCTGGTGGTTGGGGCGCTAGGCCAAATGGTTCTGTTGGAGCCACACAGGAGAACGGCCGCGAGACTGTACAGAGTCAACGGGACGGTTTTCTTGGTCCGATCCGTAGGGTCGGTACATGACCGTTGTGGACGAGACCCCGAGCGAGCCGACGGACGCCCGTGGGCGCGTGGCCGAGCTGCACGAGCTGCGGGAGCGGGCCCTGCGGGGGCCGAGCGACCGTGCGACCGAGGCCCAGCACGCCAAGGGCAAGCTGACCGCGCGCGAGCGCATCGAGCTGCTGGTGGACCCGGGCTCCTTCCACGAGGTGGAGCAGCTGCGGCGGCACCGGGCGGTGGGGTTCGGGCTGGAGGCCAAGAAGCCCTACACCGACGGTGTGATCACCGGCTGGGGCACGGTCGAGGGCCGGACGGTCTTCGTCTACGCGCACGACTTCCGGATCTTCGGCGGCGCGCTGGGCGAGGCCCACGCCACCAAGATCCACAAGATCATGGACATGGCCATCTCGGCCGGTGCGCCGCTGGTCTCCCTGAACGACGGCGCCGGCGCCCGTATCCAGGAAGGCGTCTCGGCGCTCGCCGGATACGGCGGGATCTTCCAGCGGAACACCCGGGCCTCCGGGGTGATCCCCCAGATCAGCGTGATGCTCGGCCCGTGCGCCGGCGGCGCGGCCTACTCCCCGGCCCTCACCGACTTCGTCTTCATGGTCCGTGAGACCTCGCAGATGTTCATCACCGGACCGGATGTGGTCAAGGCCGTCACCGGTGAGGAGATCACCCAGAACGGTCTGGGCGGCGCGGATGTCCACGCGGAGACCTCGGGCGTGGCGCACTTCGCGTACGACGACGAGGAGACCTGCATCGCCGAGGTCCGCTACCTCCTGTCGATGCTCCCGCAGAACAACCGCGAGAACCCGCCGACGGTGGCCTCCGACGACCCGGCGGACCGGCGCTCCGACGTCCTCCTGGACCTGGTGCCGGCGGACGGGAACCGCCCGTACGACATGCACCAGGTGATCGAGGAACTCGTCGACGAGGGCGACTATCTGGAGATCCACGAGCGCTGGGCCCGGAACATCATCTGCGCGCTGGCGCGGCTGAACGGGCAGGTCGTCGGGATCGTGGCGAACCAGCCGCAGTCCCTGGCCGGGGTGCTGGACATCGAGGCGTCGGAAAAGGCTGCGCGTTTTGTGCAGATGTGCGACGCTTTCAATATTCCGATCATCACTCTTCTGGACGTGCCCGGCTTTCTCCCCGGGGTGGACCAGGAGCACGGTGGGATCATCCGGCACGGCGCGAAGCTGCTCTACGCGTACTGCAACGCGACGGTGCCGAGGATCTCGCTGATCCTGCGCAAGGCCTACGGCGGTGCGTACATCGTGATGGACTCCCAGTCCATCGGAGCGGATCTGACGTATGCCTGGCCGACCAACGAGATCGCGGTGATGGGCGCCGAGGGTGCCGCCAACGTCATCTTCCGCAGGCAGATCGCGGAGGCCGAGGACCCCGAGGCCATGCGGACCCGCATGGTCAAGGAGTACAAGTCCGAGCTGATGCATCCGTACTACGCGGCCGAGCGGGGTCTTGTCGACGATGTCATCGACCCCGCGGAGACCCGCGAGGTGCTGATCGCGTCGCTCGCGATGCTCCGCACCAAGCACGCCGACCTGCCGTCGCGCAAGCACGGCAACCCCCCGCAGTGAGTGCTGCGGAGAGAACGGAGCCGGAATACCGATGAGTGCTGCTGCTGACGCTTCGCTGCTGCGGGTGGAGAAGGGGGAGTGCGAGCCGGAGGAGCTGGCGGCGATCACCGCGGTTCTGCTGGCCCGCGCCGCCGCGCACCCCGCCGCCGCGTCCTCCTCCCTCCCGCACCCGCCGTCCACCGCCGGCTGGCGCCGCCTCGAACGCCAACGCGGCTTCCAGCCCTCCCACAGCTGGCAGGGCTAACCCCTCCCCGGGATGCCCCGACCCCGGGACATCCCGTCCCCACCCCGGGCTCGCCCGGACCCACCCGGCCCGCCCAGATCCACCCAGCCCGTCCGGGGGCACCTCCCAGAGGCAGCTCCGGGAGAGCTCGAGGACGGCCCCCGCGCCACAGGTAACCCGAGCAGAATCAGCCCGTCTGGGGGCACCTCCCAGAGGCAGCTCTGGGGGAGTTTGAGGACGGACCCCGCGCCACGGGACCCAGCACGGTGCGGGCCACGGTCGGGGGCCGGCCCCCGAACCCCCGCGCCTCAATCGCCGGCGAGGCTGAATACGCCCAGCCCCCCGGCCGAACCGGGTTTGCCCGGGGCCAGCGAGGCCGGGTGGGGGCGCCCCCGGCGCCGAGGCCCCCGGGCGCCCGAGCCCTCCCGCGTTCAGGCCACCCCCGGACCCTCGGCGCACCCCCGGTGGGCAGCCCCCCGGAGGGGGGAGCCTCAGCGGAGGATCTCCGTGATCTCGGGGAGCAGCGAGGCCGGCAGAGCAAACTCCCAGCGCCGCGACGCCTCACGGAGCAACTCCCCGCTCCACTCCCAACTCGCCCGCGCCGCCCCCCGCACCTCCGCCTCCCGCGCCGCGCACGTCGTCCCCCGGTACCGCTCCACATCCCCCGCCGGCAGATCCGCCTCCAGCGCCCTGCTCGGCGTCAGCCAGTGCGCCGTGCTGCCGCGCAGCAGCCTGCACAACTGGAGCTGCTGCGGCGCGATCACCGTGTGCAGCAGCGCGTGCCCCCGCGCCACCTCCCCCCGCGCCAGCACATGCCCCAGCATCAGCGTCCAGTTGGCCAGCTCGTCGGCGAGCTGCCTCGCCGTCGCCCCCGGCTCCGGCGGCACGAACTCCGCCAGCTCCCGCGCCGCCGCCCCCAGCCGCCCGCTCCGGTCGAGCAGCACCGCCGCCCCCGGGTCCGGCAGATGCACCATCCCCCGCCAGCCGGCCACCGCCGCGATCCCCGGCCCGGCCTCCTCCACATGGAACTCCCCGCGCATCAGATCGTCGAAGACGACCGCGAGAATCCCGTACATGTTCGTGTACGCCAGCTTCAGCGGCGCCAGCCGCTCCACGAACCCGCGCCCGTCGAACCCCTCCGCCTCACCGTCCCGCACGAAGAGATACGCCTCGATGTCCGAGTGGGCGTCGGCCTCGCCGAGCGTCCAGGACCCGTACAGCAGTACGCCGTCGAGCAGCGGTTCGTCCTCGGAGATCCGGCGGAGCCGCTCGACACGGCGGTCCAGGGCGGCGGAGGACGACACAGGGCGGTAAGGCATGAAGGTCTCCTGAAGTGAGCGGGCAGACGGAGGAGACCCGGCGGCTCGCGCCGGGTCGCTGTCTCGACGGAACTGCTCCGCCCGATCAGGAAACTGCCATGCCGACATGGTAGAGCCCCCGCACTCCCGGTCACAGGGGATTACGGGGGCTCTCAGCGGGTACGCGTCAGCGCAGCCGGGCCATGAGGGCGTGTTCGACGAGGGTGATGAGGGCGCTTTTGGCGTCGGCGCGGTGGCGGGCGTCGGTGGTGATGATGGGGGTGTCGGG
>NZ_JBSFER010000004.1:321209-322397 GCF_053594535.1 Streptomyces sp. NPDC001889 | reverse complement strand
GTTGATAGGCCGGATCTGGAAGCACCGTGAGGTGTGGAGGTGACCGGTACTAATAGGCCGAGGGCTTGTCCTCAGTTGCTCGCGTCCACTGTGTTAGTTCTGAAGCAACGAACAGTTGCCGGTTTCAGTAGAGCTATCTAACTAAAGAGTGTGCTTGTTCGCTCGAAACCGATAGGGTTTCGGTGGTCATAGCGTAAGGGAAACGCCCGGTTACATTCCGAACCCGGAAGCTAAGCCTTTCAGCGCCGATGGTACTGCAGGGGGGACCCTGTGGGAGAGTAGGACACCGCCGAACAATATTTAGGGACCCTTGGTCCAGCGTTCACGCTGGACCAAGGGTCCTTTTTTGTTTTTCCCGTATGTATGCCGAAGCGCGGCCGGGGGCCGGCTGCGTGAGAATGATTGCAGTACCCGAAGACAGGAGTCACACCGATGCCCACCAACTCTCCCGACGACCGTCCGGAGCGCGAGCCGCGCCGCAAGGACGGCGGCGACCGGGGCGGATTCCGCGGTGGCCGCGACGATCGTGACCGTGGGCCTCGTCGTGACAACGACCGTGACCGTGGTGGATACCGCGGCTCCCGTGATGACCGTGGGGGCCGTCCCGGCGGCACCGGCGGTGCCGGTGGTGGTGGTCGGCCGAGTACTGGTGGGGGTGGCGGTGGCTATGGCCGTCGTGACGACCGTCCCGCCGGTGGTGGGTTCCGTCGTGATGACCGCCCGACCGGTGGCGGTGGCTACGGCCGCCGCGATGACCGGCCGAGCACCGGTGGGTTCCGTCGTGACGACCGGCCCACCGGTGGCGGCTTCCGTGGCAACGACCGTCGTGACGACCGTCGTGATGAGCGTCCGTCGTTCCGCCGTGACGACCGCCCCAGTGGCGGCGGCCGTGACGATCGCCGTGACGACCGTCCGTCGTTCCGCCGCGACGACGACCGCGGTGGATACCGCGGCTCGCGCGACGACCGGGGCGGCCGGCCGAGTACTGGTGGGGGTGGCGGTGGCTATGGCCGTCGTGACGACCGTCCCGCCGGTGGTGGGTTCCGTCGTGATGACCGCCCGACCGGTGGCGGTGGCTACGGCCGCCGCGATGACCGTCCGAGCACCGGTGGGTTCCGTCGTGACGACCGTGATCGTGACCGTGCGCCTCGTCGTGATGACCGTCCCGCCGGTGGTGGGTTCCGTGGC